>CALJIH010000226.1 GCA_937974135.1 uncultured Cocleimonas sp.
CTTCTTCATCTGCCAGAATCATTTCTTCGGCTTCATAAGCAATTGCATCAGCCGTTAAAATAGTTGCCGTTGATGGCGCTAATTGGAAATCAACTTGTTGTTCTTCGGGCACCGCATCACGCTTGAACAACCAAACTAGCACTAATAACGCTGTCAAAAAATTGATTGCGCCAAGATAGTAAATAAACGACACATTTCCATAGAGCTTAATAATGAAGCCCATCGTAATCGGTCCAAAGGCTGCACCCACACCATATAAAAGAACAATGGTGCCACTGGCATTTGCCATTTGCTCTGGTCTTAAACGGTCATTTGTATGCGCTCCACCTAAAGAATAAATAGGCAATATCATCGCGCCTAATAAACCAAAAACTATTACAAAAAGATCACTTTTCACATCTATTTTAAGCAGTGAAATTGATAATAAAGTAGCTGTTACGCAAGTACCAAAAATAACTAAACGTCGATCGATTCGGTCAGACAACCAGCCGAGAGGGATATGTGCTATTGCACCTAGAGCTAAGAACACACTCATAAATGAAGCAGTTCTGGCAATACTCATTCCTTCTGCGGAGGCGTAAACTGGCCCCATACCTATCATGACACCCACAGCTATTGATGATAAAACGATACTGGCAACTCCGGTAGGCGCTATTTTAAATAGCTTTACGGGATTCATTGATTCGTATTCGTTAATTTCTGGTGCAACTGTTGGTGTCAATAAAACAGGTACCAATGCGATTGACAATAATATCGAGCCAAACACAAATAAGAATAAGCCCGTCGGGTCCGCCAAGTTAAATAACCATTGCCCGCCAGCTAAACCACCCAAACTGATAAACAAATAAATTGATAGCACCATGCCACGGCTTTTGTTATCTGATCGCTCATTCAACCAGCTTTCTACAATGACAAATATTCCAGCAAAACAAAAACCAAAAATCAGGCGCATGAATCCCCAAGTATAAGGTTCAATGAAAATGGCCTGAGCTAGAACAGAAGCAGATGCTAATGAAGCCAACGCCGCAAAAACACGTACATGACCGACTTGCTTAATCAAATCAGTAGTTAGAAATGAACCTGCTAGAACGCCTACGTAATAGGCCGTCATAATCAAACCAATGGTGGTTGAACTAAAGCCTTCAAAATTAGCACGCCAGCCTACTAAAGTGCCTTGCAGACCATTGCCCAACATGAGTAATGTCATGCCGAAAAAAAGTGACCAAGTGCTGCGGAAAATTTCACCAATCATGGCTAGTCCTACATATTGTTATAAATAGAGGTGCAGAGTAGATTTTTGCGTATCATAATTTAAAAATCTGAATTTACTTAGTATTTTTATCGCAAAATAAACAAAGGTCGCATTTGAGAACATTTACGCGTTATCATCTAAAACAAGGTAAAACCCGTTAAAAGTAGGGGGGTGTCTTTTTTGATATCTACAATCTCTTTTTATATTTATATTCTTATTATCCCGGTAAACCATGACAACAATTGCTTTTGAAAATACCTACGCCAAATTACCAGCGGATTTTTATAGTCAAACAAATCCGATACCTGTAAAAGAACCTAGACTTTTTAAGTTCAATCAAGAGCTCGCGAAAGAACTGGGCGCTAGCTCTCTAGTAAATAACAGCGATACCGTAAATTATGTATCAGGCAATAAAATTCTAGAAGGCTCAGAGCCTATCTCAATGGCATATTCTGGTCATCAATTTGGTCATTTTTCACCTCAATTAGGTGATGGTCGTGCCACACTATTGGGTGAAATAAAAACCCAGAACAATATTCGCTATGACATTCAACTCAAAGGATCTGGGCGCACACCATGGTCACGCGGAGGTGATGGTAGATCGGCACTTGGTCCTGTCATTCGAGAATACATAATCAGCGAGGCTATGCATAAACTCGGTGTACCCACCACACGTGCTTTAGCTGCGGTGACAACCGGTGAGGAAGTGGTAAGAGAAAAACTTATCCCAGGTGGAATCTTAACGCGTGTTGCAAAAGGCTTTGTACGCGTTGGTACGTTTCAATATTTCGCCAATCTAGGCAAAATTGAAGAACTAAAAATACTTGCAAATTATGTGATAGATAGGCATTACCCTGAGGCAAAAGTCGCTAATAAACCTTATGTTCAATTACTCCGATCGGTGATGGATGCGCAGGCACGTTTAATCGCAAAGTGGATGTCATTAGGTTTCATTCACGGCGTCATGAATACCGACAATATGTCGATTACAGGAGAAACTATCGACTATGGCCCCTGCGCATTTATGGATGAGTTTTCGCATAATCAGTTATTTAGCTCAATCGATCAACAAGGTCGTTACGCCTACCAAAATCAACCTCAAATCGGGCAATGGAATTTGATTCGTTTTGCGGAGAGTTTACTGCCTTTGTTCGCTGAATATGTAACAGAGGAACAAGGCAAACCTGAAGAAGTAGTAGTGATGTATGCGCAAGATGTATTGAATCAATATGAAGGATTATATAAACACTATTGGTTGAATGAAATGCGCCAGAAAATTGGCTTAGCGACCACCGTTAAACTATTAAGCCCCGAACAAGTTTTTGAAAAGAGCTTGAAAGACGGTGTCGCTGATAATCATCAAACTATTAATACAGATAGCACTGAAATGGATGATCTTACTCGGGCAAAAGACCATCAAATCAATGCTAACGATCATGCTTTAATTGTGCGTTTACTTGATATTTTACAAGCGGGAAAAGTAGATTTCACGCTATTTTTTCATCATCTTTCACAGGATATTATGGATCCAAAAAACACTCGTGATTTATTTAAAAATCCCACTGATTTTGATGTTTGGTCAAAAAAATGGCAAGCACGTCTTACTGATGAGACAAGCTCAATGGGTGAGCAGCAAACACTAATGCAAAGTGTGAATCCAGTTTATATACCTCGCAATCATCAAGTTGAAGCTGCTATACGAGCGGCAGAAGACCACAACGATTTTAGTAAATTTGATGAATTACACGAAGTGCTGCAAAATCCATATCAAGCACAAGCAGGAATGGAAAGTTACACGTTGCCACCGAAGCCAGAAGAAGTCGTACATCAGACTTTTTGTGGTACTTAAACAATGAGGACAAGCTATGTTGAAATGGGATGATGTTTTAAATTATGCCAAAAACGGTAATTTAGCACCAACTAAACGAGTTGAAAAAACCGAAGAAGAATGGAAAGAGTTACTCAGCCCAGAATCTTTTGCAGTAACACGTTTACATGGCACTGAAAGGCCGCATAGTTCAGACATGTGTAGTAAATTTGAAGAAGGAATTTATGCTTGTATCTGTTGTGGTACTTTATTATTTGATGCAAGCGAAAAATTTGAATCAGGTACTGGCTGGCCATCCTTTACGCAACCGATCGAAGATAACGCTGTGAATCACATTGCAGACCATTCTCATGGAATGACACGTATCGAAACTACTTGTAGTACCTGTGATGCACACCTTGGACATGTATTTCCAGATGGTCCACAACCAAGCGGCTTACGTTTTTGTATGAATGCGGTATCGCTTAAAAAGGTAGCTGAAGAATAAAAGTCTTTTTAAATTATTAAAAAGACACCCCCCCACTTTTAGCGGGTTTTACATTTTCATACGATTGCCTTTAGGATCATAAAATGCTGCTAATGATGCTCTAGCTGAAAAACGTTCTCTGGCAATTTCTATCTCAAATTCTGCATCAGCTAGAGCCTCTTTCGTTAATTCTGACTGATTAACAAAACCCATGCCTATCGATGCGCCTAAACTGTGCGCATACATTCCTGAAGTAAGGTAACCGACAAACTCACCATTCATTACAATTGGTTCATTATGGTAAAGCATTGGCTCAGGATCATTTAGTAGAAATTGAACTAGGCGTCTGTTAGGAACACCTGCTGCTTTTTGTGTCAAAAATGCTTCTCTACCGATGAAATCACCAGCCTCTGGCTTTGCGGTAAATCCTAACCCTGATTGGATAAGATTATCTTCAGCGCCAATGTCATGCCCCCAATGACGAAAGCCTTTTTCAAGACGTAGGCTATTCAATGCATGTAAGCCAGCATTACACAATTCAAACTCTGTACCTGCCTTTTGAATCGCTGTAAACACCTGAATCGCTCGTTCAACTGGTACAAAAATCTCCCAGCCTAATTCACCAACGTAAGATAAACGCTGTAACCAACATTCAGTCCCCTGAACAGCTGCAAAACGACCCACACCAAATTCAAAGCCAGTTGTAGATAAATCAGTATCAACAATCTTCTCTAATACTTTACGTGTATTTGGACCTTGAACTGAAAGACAAGCCCATTGCTGGCTAATATCAGTGACTGTTACATCGCCCCGAAGATTTTTCTGTAAATGCCACCAATCACGATTAAAAGAAGCAATACCCGTAACCACCCAAAAGCGATTTTCTGCAATTTTTACGATAGATAAATCTGCATTAATTCCACCCCGCTCATCAAGCCAATGGGTATATACAACATTACCTGACTCCATTTTAAGGTTAGCAGTTGATATATAATGCAACGCTGCTTCTGCATCCGGGCCTGTGACTTCAAACTTACCAAATGAAGTCATATCAAAGATGCCAACCGACTCTCGAACTGCGAGGTGTTCAGCTGCATAGAAATCAAACCAGTTTTGGCGTTTATAACTGTATTCATATTCAGCTTTTGCACCATTTCGAGCAAACCAATTGGGTCTTTCGTAACCTCCAACCTCACCGAAGCATGCACCTTGGTCTAACAAAGTTTGATGTAATGGTGATTGCATCAAGTTACGAGCCGTATGGTATTGATAAAAAGGCCAGTGCATATCATAAGTGTGACCAAGTGCTTCAGGAATTCGTGATTCAACATAAGATTGTGTGCGCTGGACAGGATGTGCTCGTCTCACATCACATTCCCAAACATCGCCAGAGGGATAGCCATCAATAATCCAATCAGCCATGACTTTTCCAAGGCCACCTGCTGCACCAATACCTTTTGAATTCATACCGCAGGCGACATAAAAATTATCAACTTCTGGTGTTGGTCCCATTAAGTGTAAATTATCATTGGTGAAACTTTCAGGGCCGTTGAAGAAAGTTCGAATACCTACTTCACCGAATTGAGGGAAGGTTTCCATTCCTCCCATGAGATGGGACTCAATATGATCTGTATCAACTTCAAACTGATCAAAGCAAAAATCTGGGCTAATCCTATCCATAGGACAGCCTATAGCATTTTTCTCAAACCACCCAATTAACATTTTCCCTGCATCTTCTTTGAAATAGAGTTCTTTATCAAAATCTCTTAAAACAGGACGCCTAGTTAGGTTAGGCATTTCATCAGTAACTACATAGTAGTGGTCGCATGCGTATAGTGGTAAATCAACACCGATTGGAGCAGCTAAATCGCGAGACCATAATCCTGCAGCTAACACTACATGATCAGCAATTATCTCTCCCTGCTGGGTTTTAACACCTACTGCTTTACCATCTTCTTTGATAATTTCAGTTACAGTGCAATCTTCAATAATTTTTACACCATGACTACGAGCGCCTTTTGCAAGCGCCATGGTAGTATCAATTGGGTTGGTCTGGCCATCCTTTTCGATATACATTGTACCTAGAACACCATCGGTATTTATACCTGGGTACATTTCTATCAAACGATCGTTATCAATAAATTTGGAATCAACACCAAATACTGTAGCAATTGAAGCTGTACGTTTTAACTCTTCTAAACGTTCGCTAGTCCGTGCAAGTGACAAACTCCCAATTTGAGAATAGCCTGTGGCTTGACCCGTTTCTTCCTCTAAAGACGCATATAATTCATGACTATATTTTGCTAAAGCAGTGAGGGTAGGCGTTGGCCAAAGTTGACTGACTAAACCAGCTGCATGCCATGTTGTGCCACAGGTGAGCTGCTTGCGTTCTAAAACAACAACGTTACTAACGCCACGTTTCGCTAAATGGTAAGCAATCGAGCAACCTTCAATGCCTCCACCTATGATCACAACGTCGGCTGATTTTGGTAGAGAATTAACAGTCATTAGCGTATCTCAGAATATTTTATTATCAATTATTGTCGTAATAATTCGTTTTTAGGATCGTATACTGCATCCATTTCGATATGTGCAGATCGTGTACCAACTGATGTATCTACCGTGACTTCAAGACCTTGTGCAATTAACGATGGATTACTGATATAAGCAAAGGCAAGACTCTTACCAACACGATGTCCATAAGCGCCACCTGTAGTTAAACCTATATGTTCACCATTATGATAAACCGCTTCATTACCAAAACATTCGCCTGGTAGATCATCATCAAATGCCAGATAGGCTAATTCTATGTCATAACCGTTTTCTTTACGTTGCTTCATGTTCTCACAACCAATAAATTCACGACTAGTATCGATAAAGCGATCCATACCGGCTTCAAAACCACTGATTTCTTCAGTGAATTCATTACCATAAGCACGATACATTTTTTCCATACGCATAGAATTAAAGGCGTACGCACCAAAGTCTCTAATTCCGAATTCTTCACCTACTCTCCACATTGAATCGTAGATAGAAAGCAATTGGTAGGTAGGCATATGTAACTCATAGCCCAACTCACCCGCATACGATACTCGCAATACTCTAACCATCGCACTATCAATCTGAATTTCTCTAGCACTTAACCATGGAAAACCTGCGTGTGACATATCCGTTTCAGTCATCGCCTGTAGTATTTCTCTGGATTTTGGTCCAGTAATGAGTAATGAAGAGATGTCATCGGTCTGGTTTTTAATGGTTACATCAAAGTCACCAGCATTTGATTCCATCCAATGCAAATCTTTATGTTCAGAACCTATTGCAGATACGAGATAGTAATGATCATCTGAAAAACGAGTAATCGACATTTCGCACATGATGCCACCATTTTCTGAGTGGAATAAACTCAAACCTAAACGTCCATCTTTCGCTGGCAGTTTATTACATGATAATTTATCTAAGAAAGCGTTAGCGTCAGGTCCAGTAATATCGTACTTAGAAGCACCCGATAAATCGATAACGCCCACAGACTCTTGAACCGCCTTACATTCTTCTGCAACCACTTCGTGTGTTTCATTATGCGACCAAGACAATGATTCTTTTCGTACCTTATCAGTCATAAACCAATGCGGTTTTTCATAACCTTGAACAACACCATGTACTGCACCATGCTCTAACAATCGCACATAAAGTGGACTTGTGCGGGATGGCCGACCATGTGGGCGGTTTACATTTGGTGCACCAGCGCCATACATTTCTTCGTAAGATTCAATTGCTTTAATCGTACAGTGCTTTTGATCTGCCCAAGGCCCAAAACGACGTGTATCTAGCGGTGCCATATTAATTTCGGTTTGGCCATAAACCATCCACTGCGCCATATATTTTCCGATACCGCCTTGAGCGATACCTATACTTGCACCACACAGATTCCAGAAATTTGTTAAACCTGCCACAGGACCGGCGAGTATATTGTCATCAGGAGTATGTGTGATAGGGCCATTCACGACTGACTTAACGCCTACTTCTTCAAACTTTGGTGTTAATTCAAAGCAACGCTCTAAAAAAGGCATTAAACGATCTAATTCAGGGGCGAATAATTCACGATCAAATGACCAATCCATGCCATCTAAAGCCCAAGGTTTTGCACCCCACATTTCATAAGGGCCAACGAGGAAGCCTTGTCCTTCTTGACGAATATATGACGAGCTATACGAATCTCTACAAACAGGTAATTCAAAATCGAGTTTTTCGATATCTGGATGAGCATCAGTTACTAGGTATTGATGTTCTAGATTAACCAAAGGAATATCTACACCTACCATTGCACCTACTTCGCGAGCGAAACATCCAGCAGCATTGACAACATGTTCTGCAATAATCGTTCCGTTAGTCGTAACAACTTCCCACTCTCCACTGGATAGATTATTGATAGCAGTGACTTGAGTGTTTCGATAAACTTCCGCACCATTTTTACGAGCAAGTCGAGATAGCGGCATTACTACAGAAGTTGGATCAACATGACCATCATTAGGAGTGCTGACAATCGTTCGTGCCTTACTAAAATCCATAAACGGATTGAGTTTTTCTGCTTCGCTTTTACTAATAATATTGAATTCGAATCCAATATTTTTAGAACGACTTTCTAAATTTTTAAACCATTCTTCTTCTACTTTTGTGAAGCCTACTCGAATACTGCCCGTTTTATGAAATACCGAATCTTCACCTGTCTCTTCAGGTAAGATTTCATCGTATAGTTTAATGGTGTAGTCATGAATTTGCGCTACGGTATGATTTCCGATGAAGTTAGAGCATAACCCTGCGGCATGCCATGTTGAGCCACTGGTTAATTCACCTTTTTCTATTAACGCAATATCTGTCCAGCCTTCTTTGGTGAGATGATACATAAGGTTAACCCCTAAAGATCCACCTCCAACAATGACAACTCTTGCATGACTTTTCATACTTTAAACCTACTTCAAATTTAAATAAATGTTTATACCGTGGTAGCGCAACGGGTTTTAACCAGACGCATTACCTCTACCCATCGCTTCACGTGAAAGAAATATTGGAAATTGCTCTCGAACTTGATCATCAATTTCGTCACTGATGTGCTTTGGATGATGATTGGCTAAAATCTCGTTCTTCTTAGCGATTGCTTTATCCAGCAATACAGGTTTGTTGCGTTCATTCCATTCATTAGGACTTAAACGATTACCCATATCCGGAAATAAATATTCACTTTGCATCACTTCTAATGTTTGAGATGAACCTAGGTAGTGTCCTTTGTTGCCAAGACAAACATCTTTAAGGTCATCAAAACTTAGGGTTTTCTCATTCACTTCAATTCCCCGTGTAATGCGCATAGATGCTCCAAGCACATCATTATCAAGCAATAAAGATTCAGGACAGGTTCCCAATAAACTGGCGTACATTCCTGCCGACTCGTAAACCACATTTGCTCCCGCAGTCGCTGCACTCGCTGTTGTATAACCTCTTTCAGCGCCCGCTTGGAAGTCTGGCAATTTTGCATCCGTCATGCCGCAAGCAGTTCCCGTAGGCAAGCCATAATAATTACCCATTTGCGCGCAGGCAGCAGATAAAATAGCTTGTTCAGGAGAGCCACCACTCATAGCACCTGTGCGCAAATCAGAAACGAAAGGCCAAGTACCCAAAATTGCTGGAGCACCGGGTTTTATAGCATTTACATACACCAACCCACCCAAACATTCAGCCCATGCTTGCGCTACCGCCCCTGCTAGACAAGCGGGAGCTGTAGCACCCGATTGTCCCGCAGATAATAGAAGCACTGGCATTCCACCTTCAACTGCAACTTTTATGCAACCAAGCGCTTCCTCAGTAAATTTCATTGGTGGTACTACATGGCAACAAGAGATACTAACAAATGGACGTTCGCGCCATTTGTCTTCTCCACCAGCGATGATATGTAACATTTTAAGCGTGTCTTCAAGATGCTCAACTTCAGTCCAGCTCGCTCCGACATGTTTGGTGGTACCCATAACCGAGTTATAAGTAGTGTTGATATCCATTGCTCGATTATCAAGAATATCGCGTAACACGCAGGTGCGCTGAAACATATGAATATGCTCACACTTATCCGCAATTCGAGCCATATCATAAAGATCTTGTGCCTGAGAATCTCTATATTCATTTTTAACTGGATCAGCAATCATTACGGCTGCACCGGCTGTAGAGAAATGTACTTTAGAACTTGAAAGGTCTAGATCATGTTTTGGGTCTTGACCATAAAGAGTTAAATTACGATCACATTTGTTCATCGCATCGTCTATAACCGAGCGAGGAAATTTAAGACGCCCATCTGTTTCATCAAAAATTGCACCAACAGATTGACAGGTTTTAATACAATGATCAGTTGCTTGATCAAAACCTACCTCTTCCAAAATTCGATAAACTGTAGCGCTTATTTGCTGAATTTCCTCATTTGAAAGTGGCTTATACTGACCACCTGTCTCTCCTGGATTTACAGGTTTCAGGTCATCAGCCAATGCCGCTTTACGCAAAGCCATTTTTGCTGCGCGTGCGTTACCTCTTCTAGCCATATTCTTTCTCCTAATACCTCTCAAAAACAAAGTTAACTATGATGTATTTTTGAAGATTATTTCAAACGATTATTTTTCATAGTATAGATTAGATTTTATAATGTATACTGAATAAATATGTCGCGACGTTTACCTCCACTAAATAGCCTTAAATGCTTTGAAGCTGCAGGCCGACTGATGAGTTTTACTGAGGCTGCAAAAGAACTCAATGTAACTCAGGCAGCTATTAGTCATCAGATTAAAGTTATCGAAGAATTTTTAGGCTTCCCATTGTTTATTCGTTATCCGCGTAAAATAGTTTTAACCGATCGAGGGAAAGTTTTATTACCAGATGTCATTGGTGCTTTTGACAAACTTTCTTTTGTATTTGCAGCTATTGATCAAGAACAAGTAACAAACACGGTAAATGTTCGTCTCGCCCCATCATTTGCCGCAAAGTGGTTATCTCCACGTTTGAAGGACTTTTGGAAACTACACCCTGAAATTAATATCAATTTATATCACTCAAATTCCCCGGTTGATTTTGAATACGAGGATATAGATATCGCAGTTACTTATGGCAAAGGAAAATGGTCAAATGTGGTTTCTAGACCTTTGCTAAGTCTCGATTTTTACCCAGTATGCTCGCCCGGATTTATGAAAAATGACAAGCCTTTATCTAATATAAATAACCTGTGTTATTACACACTTTTGCATGATGCTGACCATGAATGTTGGACAGATTGGTTAGATTTAGCTGAAGTGAATAATACTAACCCTAAAAAGGGAACAATTATCGATGATACCAATGTCTTAATTCAGGCAGCAATCAATGGACAGGGTGTGGCTTTAGGTTCGACAGTATTTATTAAAGATCATCTAAAATCAGGAAAATTAGTTAAGCCATTTGATATCGTTTTACATAATGATTTTGCATATCATGTTGTAAGTACAGAAGAAAAACTATCAAAACCAGCTGTTAAAGCGTTTCAACATTGGCTTATAGATCAACAATCGTGAAAGGGTTTAATAGTAAATAAAATATTCTATACTTAACCGTGCTGCATAGAAATTATGTTATGCGTTAAAAATTTCAGTTACTAAAAATAACATCCTTATGATTCACTTTTTTTAAACTATGTTAACAATATATAAGAATTCATTGTCTTTACAATTAGATGGCCCTGAGGAATCAGAATTTAATTTCATGTGGTTACGAGACAACTGTCAGTGTGAAGATTGTTTGCATCCAGTCACAAGAGAAAGAACTTTAATCACCTCTGATATTCCTGAAAATATTTCTCCTATTGCTTCTAATGTTGCGGATGGAAAATTATCCATTATGTGGAACGATCAACAGCATCAGAGCAATTACAACTTTGAATGGCTTATTCAACAAAATAAGCAGCAATCACAAAATAGTAATTTCGATGATCCAGCTGTAGGCGAATTAAAACTATGGGATAAAAGTTTGGAAGATAATATTCCAACGTTTGATTATAAACAATTAACAAATGATGACTCTATTTTACTCGCTTGGTGTGAAGCTATAAGAGACATAGGTTTAACGATAGTCCGTGGTGCTCCTACCAAAAAAGGAGAAATTGAACGCTTTGCTGAGCACGTAGGCTGTGTGCGCGAGACAATTTACGATCGGCTTCATGATGTAAATGCAGACCCTAATGCGTATAACGTCGCGCAAACAAGTTTAGAGCTAAAACCTCATACTGATATGCCAAACTATAACAATCCACCTGGTGTACAAATGTTTCATTTTATAAAAAATGAAGCTAAGGGTGGCATAAGCACTGCAGTAGATGGTTATCATGTTGCGAAACTTCTAAAGGATCACGATCCTGAAGCTTATAAAGTACTTTCAGAAACTGCCGTTCCTTTCAGAATTTACAGTGATAAAGGGGATATAGTTTCATCCAACCCATTATTAACCTTAGACACTGACGGCAAGCTAAAAGTATTTAGATTCTCAAATCAAGTAGCACAACCATTATCCCTATCTAATACTAAGATGAATGAGTTCTACCATGCATATCGTTTGCTGGGTAAATTAATCGAAGACCCAAATAATATGGTTCAATTTAGATTAAATACAGGCGATATGATGGCAACTAACAATTTACGCGTCATGCATGGTCGGACTTCCTACGACATAAACTCCGGCAGCCGCCATCTCCAGTTATCCTATATGGATTATGATGATGTCCTAAGCCGCATTCGAATGATCAAAAAGGCCAGCTTATGAAAAAAGTCAGCTTTACACAAATGTCAGAGGGTACTGCTGCAGATTATGAGTACTTAGACGAACTCGAGAATCAGTTTAAAAAAGAATTACCGACTAAATTATTGAAAGCACTTGCAGAGCTTGAATATTCACTATCAGGCTATCAAATCTCACGCTTAGAGCACGTCTTACAAGCAGCCACTCGAGCACTTTACGCGGGTGAATCAGATCAAATGATTATTGCCGCTTTATTGCATGATATTGGAGATGATCTAGCCCCCTATTCTCATAGTGAAATGGCTGCTTCGATTTTACGACCCTTTGTCAGCGATGAAATATACTGGGTGGTAAAACATCATGGTCTTTTCCAAATGTATTATTACGCACACCATAGTGGTGGCGACCGTAATGCCCGTGATCGTTTTAAAGATCATCCTTTCTATGACACTGCGGTTCGTTTCTGCCATGAATATGATCAAAATTGCTTCGATCCAAATTATGAATCAAAGCCGTTAGCCTTCTTTGAGCCGATGTTACAAAGCGTATTTTCAAAACCCTTAGATAGTGATCCAGAGCAACAAGCACGCTATGGGGCATAATTAAATTTGACGATACAAAAATACCCAACACATAGGTTGGGTATTGCTTATCGAATTAATACCTCTTCTTGTTAATTCAATAAGACTTTTCAAACATATTCTTAAATCAACTTCAGTTTCTGTCCAACCTGAATATGATTCAAATCTTTAAATTTAATTTGATTTAAACGTGCAAGTTCGAGCACCTCTACACCTGTTTTTCTAGAAATTTTAATTAACGTATCTCCAGCACGAACAGAATAAATTTGTTGCTGAAAAACCCTTTTGGGCTGTGCAAAATTGTTTTCGGTATAATTTGTAATGACTGCTTGCTGCTCAACTTTACTCGTAATAATTGGCGCTTGAATTGATTGAGCCCTTATTAAATCAATATTTTCAACAACCATTGTTTGCTTGGTAAGTTTATCTTTGAGATAAAAATCCATATGCATAGCTGCATCACCAGCAAAAGCTGTTCCTGAAATAGAAATCATCAATGATGATAAAATTATTGCTATATTTCGTTTTACATTTTTCATGTTGTTGCCCCTTTTATATTAATAAGTTTCAAACCGTTTATTTTTTCAAACGATGAAGAAAGTTTGCATGAGATAAATGCAAATATGGGTAGCTATCAAGTAAATAAATGTAAATGGATGTTTGTTTATGTTTTAAAAGATCTGATTCATCTATATGAATTTTATATATTGATAGTTTTTAGAATCTAAAACTGACAAAAAGTAGGGGGGTGTCTTTTTAGGCAATAAAAAAGCCCAAGAACTGGGCTTTTTTATTGCTAAGACACTTAAAATTATTGGTCTATTTTACTTTTTTCGCCCATTTATCGGCTACTGTTTTCGCTGCATCTCTTCCACCAAGACC
>CALJIH010000227.1 GCA_937974135.1 uncultured Cocleimonas sp.
GAAACTCAGGTGATCGACAAAAATATTGTCGTGCGCTCTTAATCTCAATTTCACTGTGGCACTTTTCGCGGATAAAAAATCAACTAATAACACTTCCTCTTCTCGTTTTTGATTAACGCTTGCGGGTGATGGTCTATTGGCTACGTCTTCTCTGAAACTAGCGATTGGATCAACAAAGATCTTACCTTCGTCTGCATCAAATAAACTTGATGCTGGGTGGAATACAGAATCTAACTTTTCGATATCGCAGTCATAAATTGCGTCAAAGTATGTGTCGATAGCTTTATATAGATCTTGGTTTTTCATGGTGTGCTCCTAGTGTTTGTTGTGTGGCTTGTTTTGTTAGAAATACAATACCAATAAATTATTTGTCGTAAATGACAATATAGATTAATATTACGCCAAACTGACTTTTAGATTAAAACATGAAAACTGAGATCAACGATTCACCTTTGGTGTGTATTCTTGCTTACGATAATTTAGCGATATTTGAATACGGCATTGCCTTAGAAGTGTTTGCTTTACCTCGACCTGAATTGTCATCTTGGTATCGACATCAAGTCATTTCTACTGCTGCTGGAGATATCAATGGCTTAGGTGGCGTGCGAATCGATGCTAAAAATGATTTGGATGTATTAGCAAAGGCATCATTGATCATCGTGCCTGGTTGGAGCGGCGAAGTCAGTGAAGTTTTAAAATCTGCATTGAATACAGCAATCGATAACGGTGCACGTATAGCCACGATTTGTTCTGGTGTATTTCTTCCCGCAGCCTGTGGTTTACTCAATGGTAAAAACGCCACCACACATTGGCGCTATGCTGAAAAACTTCAAACTGAATACCCAGAAATCAATGTGAATCCTGATGTGCTCTATGTCGACGAAGATTCGATTTTGACTTCAGCAGGCTCTGCGGCAGGCATAGATTTATGTTTGTATATCGTCAAACAAGATTTTGGTAGTGAGGTGGCGAATTCGGTCGCCCGCCGCTTAGTGTTGCCTGCACATCGTGAAGGTGGTCAAGCGCAATATGTGCCAAGACCATTACCCAAAAATACGGGGCTATTTTCTCCGTTGTTAGATCAAATTAGGACCAATCTAAACGAAGATTGGAGCGTCGAACGCATGGCAGAAAAAGCGTCTATGTCATCACGCACTTTGTTACGCCGTTTCAAAGACACCACTGGCGAGAGCCCAACAAAATGGCTAATAATGGAACGTTTAGCTTTGGTAAGAGAGTTATTAGAAACCACTAAGTTAAATGTAAACCAAGTGGCTGATGCGAGCGGCTTCGGTTCTGTAGAACTATTAAGACACCATTTCAAACGTCAATATCAGCTGAGCCCTTTGAGTTATCGAGCGCAATTTCAAGCAACTGATCGCAATATATAGTTCATTAACACTGAGAAAAGGTGGAAAGTATCTTAAAAAAGACACCCCCCCACTTTTATATACTTTTGACAGTTAAGAAAGCGATGTCAGGAACGCTTTACCATTATGTATGATTTGGTTTAAGTAAAAATCACTGCTTTGCACGTAGTCTGCGTAATCCTTCGTATCCGCCATGTCCATATTATCCGCATAGATTATTGTCCCTGCATGAAATTGTTGTTCTAGCATTTTGAAGAGCGGTAAATATAAATCTTTCCAACCATCCAAAAATAGAAAATCGATTGGCTCTGAATGTCCGCTCAAAGTTTCCATTGCATCACCAATTCTGACTTCGATGTAATCTTCTAATTCAGCATTTCTGATATTTTCGATTGCGGTATTTGCTTTGCTTTCTAGTAATTCTGTCGAGATGACTTTACCCTTTGTTTGACGCGCAGCATCTGCTAAATAAATAGATGAAATGCCAAATGATGTACCAAATTCAACGATATTTTTACACTTGTTATCAATAATCATGTCTCTAATAACACGACCTTGTTCCCTTGAAATAGGTAAGTAGACATTCTCAAAGTCAGCAGGTTGCATAGGACGAAAAATAGATTTCGCAATACCTTTGCTTATTCTTAAAACATCTTTTTTTGCATCTTGATGTAAAGCGGTTAATTTGTTTTCTACTGCGTTCATTGTTACATCCTCATTATTGTTTTACATAAATAGAATTTGGTTTGAGTTAACAGACAACCCACAAAAGTAAATTATTAATCATGTGGATTGTTTGATCTTTAGTGATTATTTACTGTGATAAGCTTTAGATACTGCATAACTGTCTTCAAACCAGTTCCAGCTTTTTACTTTGCCATTTTCAACATGAACACGAACTGCCCATGAGAACTTACCTGTATCAACGCCGGTATTATTCGCAATTGCGCTCATAGTTCCGATGAAAACAGCTTGATCAGCATTTGAAAAACTATAGTCAGTACTCCAACTCGTTACTTTTAAGCCTTTTCCGAAAGCTGGCATGAAAGTATTCATCACTTTTTCTTTCCCTTCCCAATTTCCGATCCAAGGAATTCTTGCATCTCCTTCGTTATGCCATACAAAATCATCGCTCATTAATTGATTAAGCTTTTCTCCATCTCCACTGCCAGCCGCTTTAAGAAATGATTGTGCAATAGTTAACGTTTTATCAGATTGGTCATCAGCATGTGTCACGCCAGTCATAAAAACTCCCACTAATAATATTGAATAGATAAATTTCATCATTTGTCCCTCGCTAGTTTTGGTTGATCGGTAAAATACCGATCAACCAATAAACACCGTTATTTACCTTTTAGTTGCTGAAGAGCACCTGACCAATCTTCAACATGATAAGTGTTTACGATTTTTCCGTTTTCGATGGTATGGATATCAATAGTGAGAATATCGAAACCTTTACCTTTGCCATCTACACCGAATAATGGGCCTTTTGGAATACCTGTTGCGCGACTTCTTACCACAACTTTATTTCCTGATTGAAGCATTTCTTCAACTTTCCAATTAAGATCTGGAATTAATTTTGCGAAGTAACCCATCTGGCCTAAAAATGCTTCTTTGGTTTTATTCTTACCAGAGTAATTGCCTATGCTTTCCCAATCATCGCTAGTATTTGCGCTGAAGGTTTTCGCTGCAGCTGCAGAAGCTGGGTTACTTAATAGATCGTAAAATGTTTGTACCATTGCTTTGTCATCAGCAGCTGATGCAGTACCAGCGCCTATTAATGGTAGGGCTGCGACTAAACATATTGAAAAAATCTTTTTGAAAATATTCATAATAATGTGCCTTTAGTAATTAAGTTTAAAAATGAGCAGTTACTTTTTTGTAGCTACGAAATCATTCTATCGACACTTTTATTGTTTGATAATATGCCTTTAATTAATTTCATAATTAGATAAAATGAGATAATAAAGGTGACTAAATATGATGCTTAACCAGCTTAGACAAATTGCTATTTTCGCTAAAACCGTTGAGCACGGATCATTTCGCGCAGCCGCTGATGTACTGCATTTATCACCATCAGTGGTTAGTCATCACATTGCTAAACTTGAAGAGGAGCTTGGCGTTGCCTTGTTGTATCGCTCAACACGAAAACTCTCCTTAACTTCGGATGGCGAAGCGTTGCTTGTTTCGGCGCACGCCATGATAGATGCCGCAGAAGATTTTTTTAGCGTTGCAACTAATCAGTCAACGCAATTAATGGGTGAGCTAAGCATCACGCTACCTGCGGTTATGCAACAATCAGAATTGTTGAATCACATGGGTTCGTTTACTAAATTACATTCTAATGTGAGTTTGAAACTAGATTTTTCGGATACTAGAGCAAATCTGATCGAAAGTGGTGTTGATGTTGCTATACGCATGGGTTGGCTTGAAGATAGTGGCTTAAAAGCGCGTAAACTTTATGAAGTTGAACGACATGTGGTGGCGTCAGCTGAATATTTAAAAAACAAGCCCAATAAAATCACCGTTGATGAGGTTGAAACGTGGGATTGGATAGAATTTACTCCAGTAGGATTTATTAATTTATTTAACTTTCCTAAAGAACCTAAGCGTGTGTTTAAACCTAAATCAAAAATTAGAGTGAATAGCGCCCTCGCCATGCACCAACTCATTTCTAACAATAATGGCTTAGGTGCATTGCCCGATTTTATTGCGGAAAAAGAAGTAGCGAATGGAGAGTTTGAAATTATTTTACCCAAAGAGAATATTCCATCTCTTGGGGTTTACGCAGTTTGGCCTGCAAACGCTCCCGTAGGTGGTTTAACCAGTCAGTTTGTGGAATATTTGAAAGTCAGTATTAATGCTTAAAAAGACACCCCCCCACTTTTCACCGTTTTTTACTGCCAAGCAGTACCAACAGCCAATGATTTTTCAGTTAAGTATGTGCCATTAACCACACATTTGTAGGCCTTTTCATTTTTTCCTACTTTAAGCTGTATTTGAGAATAGCTTTTACAACCTATCGAGTGCGCATGCAATGCTGAGTAATATTCATAATATTTGGAACGCGGTAACCCTTTGCGAATAGGGGTGTTTTCTGTTTGTTTTACTATCCAGGTGCCATCAAGCAAAGTTCTTACAGCGCTTTCTTTAAGTTGTACTTTATTAGTTGTTTTAGAAGTACTGGCACAACCCACTAGTGAAAATACGAGTATTGCTAAGGTTAACTTTAAATACATAATTTGCCCCATTATTTTTGATTAATATTATTTAACTATATACACATGTATGTTTATATACAAACTATCGCAAAATTAGTCAAACACCCTACTTTTAAACGATTTACTCCATTAGTAATTAACAGCATTTAATAAGTTCAAGGAGAACCCATGTTTAACGATGATTTGATGACTCAAATTCGCCAACGTTTTATGCATGTTGATTCATGTCCGTATCAAGGGCCTCGAATTTATTTTGAAAATGCAGGAGGTTCGCTGACATTAAAATCTGTGTTAGAAGTGAATAACCAACTCGCGGGCATGCCAGATAATCACGGGCGTGATAATCCAGCTTCCAAAGCCTTAGTTAAAATCATTGATCAAGCTCGCGACGATATTCGTTTATTTCTTGGGGTAAAGAATGGCCCTGTGTTCATGGGTGAAACGGGTACTGAGCTGGTATTTCGTATGATTCGCGCCGCAGCGCTAGGTACACCAAAAGGTGGCAATATAGTGGGCAGCACCTTAGAACACCCTTGCACTACTTCAGCAAGAAAACGCTGGGCTGAGGTTTCTGCTAAAGAATTTCGATCTGCGCAACATGATAATGATTCTGCAAATGTGGGCGTGGAAGCCTATGCCAAAGTAGTCGATGCAGACACACGAGTAGCAACCATTATTCACACGAGTCCGGTAACGGGGATGACGGTAGATATCGAGTCTATTATCACACTAATTCGGCAACGTTCCCCAGAGTGCATTATTATTTTGGATGGCATCCAGCATGCCGCACATGGGGGCTTATCAGTGGATGATTATGATATTGATGGCTATGCGGTAGCGGCTTATAAAGTATTCTCTAGACATAATTACGGTTTTGCTTGGGTATCTCCACGACTGGCAAAACAACCTCACGATCATCTCGTCGGACTACCCGATGATTATTGGGAATTGGGGACGCGTGATACCGCAGCTTACGCTTGTACCTCTAAAGTGGTTGAGTATTTTGATTGGTTAGGCTCGCACTTTATCGATTCTACAGATCGACGCCAGCGTATTATCGCAGCGGGTAAAGCAATTCACGATCATGAACATGATCTTATCGACATGATCATTAACGGCAATGATAATCAACGCGGCCTGCGGGATATGCCAGAAGTAAATATATTAGGAGGTCATGATAATGTTGCTCGTGAAGGCACCATATCTTTTACAGTAGCAGGGTATCACTGTGTTGAGGTGGTTGAAATACTTAATCAAAAGGGTATTCGTACACATGTACGCCGAAATGATTATTTTTCAGGAAGTATCCTTGAACCATTAGGTTTAGAAACCTGTATTCGAGTATCAATGGCTCATTACAATACTGGTGATGAGGTGCTGCAACTTTTATACGAGCTCGATAAAATTATTTCACTTAAAGAACACTAATTAAGTACATATCCTCAAATATATAAGTTTTGTATAGGTATTTTATTTAAAATCCAGCCAATTATGCACCGTTGGTCTTTAATATTTGTGAATTGTATACAATCTGACTAACATGGTTCTTATAGATTAAAGTAATGATTATAAAAATTGCTAGCTCTAATAAAAATAAGCATTTAATCGTTATAACTAAATACTTTTATAGAAAAGGTACGTTGGCTATGAGTAGATTCACTCAAATTGTTTTTAAAGTAAAAAGAGAAACGGGTGTAGTTTCATTTTTAATGTTGAACGCGCGTAAATTTGATTTGTTATATACCAAGAAATACGAACGTGAAGATGGAAATAATTCTCACGTTGTCATTTATTACACAGGTGTAAGCGATACAAATGAAGATGAAATTAAAGAATCATTTTTAGCTCATCCTGGTGTATTAGAAATTGAAGACGTATCTGTTGTTTCTAGAGCAGATATGAGAAAAATGCCACGCCCTGACGTGGTTGCTGCTTAATCACATATTTTGTAGTTTCTAAAAGACACCCCCCCACTTTTTGAAGGTTAACACCTAACAAAAGTGAGGGGGTATACTTCGACAAGTTCAGTACGAGTAA
>CALJIH010000228.1 GCA_937974135.1 uncultured Cocleimonas sp.
TCAAGACTAGCAATTTTCTCTTCGATTTCTTTTAAACGTTTTATTGAAGCATCATCATCCTCTTTGTTTAAGGCTTCACGCTCGATTTTATAACGAATAATTTTTCGATCTAACTTATCCATCGCTTCTGGTTTGGAGTCGATTTCTAAACGAATTCTTGAACCAGCTTCATCGATTAGGTCAATTGCTTTATCTGGCAATTGACGATCAGTGATATATCGATGTGAAAGTGTTGCTGCAGCGACAATCGCTGGGTCAGTAATCTCCACACCGTGATGTGCTTCATACTTTTCTTTGAGACCACGCAAAATCGCAATCGTGTCTTCAACTGATGGCTCATCCACAATGATCTTTTGAAAACGACGCTCTAATGCCGCATCTTTCTCGATATATTTACGATGTTCATCCAGCGTTGTTGCGCCTACACAATGAAGTTCACCACGTGCTAACGCTGGTTTAAGCATATTGCCAGCATCCATAGAACCTTCAGATGCACCAGCTCCAACCATGGTGTGTAATTCATCAATAAATAAAATCACGTTGCCATCTGATTTTGCAATATCTGAAAGCACCGCTTTCAAACGCTCTTCAAATTCTCCTCGAAACTTAGCACCTGCAACAAGCGCCGCTAAGTCAAGGGAAAGTAATCGTTTATTCTTGACGCTATCTGGCACTTCACCATTTACAATACGTTGCGCTAAGCCTTCGACCAAAGCAGTTTTACCAACACCCGGTTCGCCGATTATTACAGGATTATTTTTAGTGCGGCGTTGGAGTATCTGCACCATACGACGAATCTCTTCATCACGCCCGATAATAGGATCAATCTTGCCTTGCTCCGCGCGCTCAGTAAGATCAATCGTGTACTTTTTTAACGCTTCGCGTTGGTCTTCTGCATTTGGGTCATTGACTGACTGACCACCGCGAACGGTTTCGACCGCTTTTTCTAAAGCAGCTTTTGTCCCACCGTTATTCTTTAATATTTTTGCAATTTCATTTTTATCTTCAATTGCAGCTAAGATAAATAGCTCAGATGAAATGTATTGATCATCGCGTTTTTGCGCCAATTTATCCGTGGCATTCAAAATACGTGATAAGTCATTTGAAACGTGCACTTCTCCCGTATCTCCACCAGAAACACTTGGTAGCCGATCTAAAGCTTCCCCTAATTGTGAACGAAGTAAATTGACGTTTACGCCAGCTTGCATCAACAAACTACGCGCACTACCACCCTCTTGATCAAGCATCGCGATCATTAAGTGATTCGGCTCAATAAATTGATGATCTCGACCCAGTGCAATCGATTGAGCATCTTGCAAGGCCAATTGGAATTTACTGGTTAATTTATCTGTTCTCATGTTTGTACCTTAATTCTTTTGGTGAGCAATAATTACTCACAGATACTAATAAGATATGGACAAGCTAATACTATTCAAGAAACAGACTGATTTATGATGAGATGTCAATAATATACGGAAGAAACAGTCTAAAAGTAGGGGGGTGTCTTTTTTAAGTTCATTACTATGCTTTGACCATGCGGTACTGATATTTCCCTAAGGAAATCTCTGCATATTTTTTATTCGGCTATGCCTCACCTAAAGGCAAGCTAAAGCAGTTGTCTCACGATGCTCGGCTGGCTCTTGGTGCGCCTAAAATAGCAACACTCCCCTACTTTTACGCATTTTTAAATTATATTAAAAATAACTTAGCAGCAATTATTAACAAGGAAACACCGAGTATTAATCTGACAAACTTTTCACCTTTTTTCAGTGATATTTTTACCGCTGCAAATGTTCCGCCCATCATGCCAATAGACAAAGCAACAGCGGCAAACCAGTTCACGTTCCCTGTCCAAATAAACATGATTACAGCAGGAACAGTGAAAACCATGACGATGAATACTTTGTGCATATTGATTCTGATTAAATCCATACCATACAAATGCAACAACGTTGCCATAATGACAAAGCCCACACCGGCTTGAATAAAACCACCGTAAAAACCTACAGCAAACATGACCGGCCATTGTAACCAGCTACTCCATTTATGGTTTTTGGCATGTTCAATAACTTCTGACTTGGGAAACATGAGTGTAATGATAATAAGAATCATCACTACGCCTAATATTTTAGTGAACAGTGCATCATCAATTTTGACCGCATAAAACGCACCTAAAATACCACCAGGTAAAGTCATTAACGCGAGTTTTAAACTAAAGGGAAAGTCTGAGTGTTTCTGCTTTTTATAAGCATAGACGCCAGTTAGCGCTTCAACCTGTATCGCAATTCGATTAGAACCATTTGCGACGGTTGCGTCATAACCCATAAATATCATCAAAGGAATAGTTAAGGCTGATCCACCACCCGCGAGTACATTTAAAAAACCAGCAACGGCGCCAACTACAACTAGTAGAATAAAATTAAAGGGATCAGCAGCTGGCATTATTATCTAACAGATTCATTAAGCTGGAATGGATGAATTTCGCAGATGCCTGCCAACGGCTAACCATGCGCCTATCAGACCTAAAAGACTACTTGCGAGTAAAATGTAAAGTGTTGTAGATACCTTTAAGCCCGTGATAATGAAAGTACTACTATAAAGTTTTGCGAGTTCATTGACCGGAGCGACAAAACTAACCAAGGCTAAATGTACCAGCACCAAACTAATTACGCCTCCAAATAACCCATACCAAATTCCAGTGTATAGGAAAGGCCGACGAATATAACTGGCACTGGCTCCTATCAGTTTTGAGACTTCAATTTCTTCTTTGCGGTTTTCGATATTGAGTTTTATGGTGTTGCCTATAACCAGTAAAACCGTTAATGCGAGTAATCCTGAAATGATGAAAATGGCTCTTTCTGATATGCGTAGAATGCTTCTTAAGCGACTCACCCATTCAAGATCCATTTGCACCAAATCAATCTCTGGATAAGTTTCCAGTTTTTCTGCTAATTTCTGCATATCATTAGCGGGATTGCCTATCAGGTCGATATGAGGCGTGACGACTAATACATGGGGTAAAGGGTTTTCATCCAAAGTCTCTAAGGTTTCAGCAAACCCTGTGATTTTACGAAAATCCGCAAGGGCTTCATCACGAGGGACCAATACCACTTTTTCAATTTGAGAAAGTTCTTGGATTAACTCGCCACGATCTCTAGCTTGTTGTTCTGAAATATTCTGTTTGATAAATAACGATATTGTTGGCACTTCACGTTTGTCATCGGTTAAAGATTTTAGATTTTGTAACAACAAATACAAACTGCTGGGTAAACACAATGCAATTCCTATAACAGCAAGTGTTATCCAAGTAGAGAGATTAGATTGCCACAAGCGCTTTAAACTGTAGCTAATTGCCTCTTTGTGATGACCTATATGAGTGCTAAGCAAAGAGCCTGATTTATTGTATTTCGCGCCCATTAGGTTTTTACCTTACGCAATACAATAATACGTTTTTTCATTTCTTTAATCAGCGCATGATCATGACTGGCGATTAATACTGTTGAACCATAATCATTAAATTGCTTAAAAGTATGCATGATGTCGGTTGCAAGATCAGGATCAAGGTTTCCCGTTGGTTCATCCGCTAAAATAATTGCAGGCTTATTTACTACGGCACGTGCAATACCGATTCGTTGTTTTTCCCCGGCAGATAGCATTTGGGGATATTGTTTTTCTTTTGTCAACAGATTAACCTTATCTAGAGCTGCACGAACTCTACGGTTAATATCTTGCGGACGCATACCTTCGATTTTTAATGGCAAGGCAATATTATCGAAAACGGTACGGTCTGCGAGTAAATGATGGTCTTGAAAGATCATCCCAATATTTCGTCGAAAAGAGGGAATTTTACGTTGCTTAATTTTTTGGGTATTCTGTCCTGCGACAACGACCTGACCTTCAGATGGTGTATCTAATAATGCAATGAGTTTCAATAATGTACTTTTGCCTGCACCAGAATGGCCTGTTAAAAACGCCATTTCTCCCTGTTGCATCTGCAAATCGACATTATAAAGAGCAAGCTGTCCCGTAGGATATTGTTTGCTGACTGTTTGGAATTCAATCATTATAAGTTTTGATATTAAGGCCCGTTTGGACGATACAGTTTACTCATATTATTAACGAACGCAATCTGAGCTTTGTAAATGCTCTGAGTTTAGCTACCAGTCATAATTAAGACTAGAAAGGGTGTTCAATGAATAAGATATTTAAATTATATTTAGTTACTTTCTTAACGTGTTTATTTTGCAATGGTTTTGTTCTAGCTGATGAAACTAAAAAGGAATTAATTGAAAATCATTCTAAAAAAATGGGTGAATTTAAAGGTGCTAAAAATGCAACTCATCCTGAATGGTTTAAAGAGAGCTTTCTAGATCTAGAAGAAGATGTTGCAGAAGCAACAGAAAACAATAAGCGTCTAGTTATTTATTTTTGGCAGCCAGGTTGTCCTTATTGCGACCAATTGTGGAGCGATAACTTCGCTGACCAAAATGTCGTTAAAGAGTTTCGAAAACATTTTGATATTGTTGCTTTGAATATGTGGGGTGATCGAGAGATTATCAGTATCGGTGGAAATTCGTATAGTGAAAAGAAGTTTGCCGAGGCCTTAGGAATAAAGTACACGCCCACCTTATTATTCTTTGACGAAAACCGTAAAGTGATTCACCAATTAAACGGATACGTGCCAGTTGATAATTTCCAAAAAAGTATAAAATATGTATCCAATAAGCACGAAAAAAATGTGAAATTTAGTGAGTTTTCGATTAAACAAAAGAAAATCAGTACCTCAACTGCTAAAGGAGCTTTAAATAAGCAAGACTTCTTTGTTTTACCAACCTTCGATTTAAACAAAAGAAGTAAAGGAGATGAAAACAAGTATACGGTAGTCTTTTTTGAAGCTGAAAACTGTAAGAACTGTGATTTGCTTCATCAGAAAACACTAAAAGACCAAACTACACTTGCTTTAGCAAAAAAATTCGCAGCATTTCAATTAGACCGTCACGCTGAAAACACTGTAATCACCCCTGATGGTAAATCAACGACGGCTAAACAATGGGCTACTGAGCTAGGTATAGAATATTTACCTGCTATGGTCTTCTTTGACCAAAATGGCACACAAGTAATGCGAATCGATACGCAATTGCGCACATTTCATGTCCAATCTGTGTTTGATTACGTCCTTTCTGGCGCATATAAGTCAGAAACAAACTTTCAACGTTATATATCAGCGAGAGCGGATAGAATAAGAGAATCAGGTAAAGACGTAGATATTTTTTCTTATTAATTAATATCATTTTTAAACTAGTCAGAATTGATTAGAAATAAGACAACTAAATACTGTTATTTTTACTAGAATTAAAGTTCTCACAATAAAAATGTTTTATTATTGCTTTTTAACAATAAAAAATTTAAAAAAAGTATTAAGGCAATTGGGCGAGGACGCCAAGATGGAGGCTGGTATACCAATCGACCTATCCAATATAAGTGAGGAAGATAAAACACTAATAGAAAGTCAACTGCATATAATTTTAACAAGCACTTACTTTCACTCTGCAAAACAAATGAAACGTTTTTTAGAGTATATAGTTAAGAAAACACTTATTGGTGAAGGTACATTATTAAAGCAATATACAATTGGTGTTGAGGCATTGGGCTTGCCTGATGATTTTGACTCTGAAACCAATCCAAGTGTAAGAATCATGGGTGGCAGAGTAAGAAGTCGACTCAGAGATTTCTACATAGATACAAAAGAAAGTAAAATTTTAATTGAGATTCCTAAAGGCACTTATACCCCAAAATTTAGTTATTACGATGGCACGAACACTACGAATAATAAAAACTATGGCGCCAATCAAACACTCAAAACATCCTCAGGTCCTAGCATTGCTTTAGTGAGTTATACAGATCGTAATCAAAGCAAAAAAAGTAATCGTTTTTTGTTACAAACTGTCGATAGCTTAATTGAAAAGTTTTCTCGGTTTTTGTTATGTAAATCTAGTGTTTATAACCCTTATTCTGATAAAAATGATCCTTATATCAAAGGCAAGAATTTAAATGAAGATTATTCATTATCTTTGTATGTGC
>CALJIH010000229.1 GCA_937974135.1 uncultured Cocleimonas sp.
ATAAGCTGTTGGTTTGCTATTTTTTAATGACTCTTGATTGATACTACGATTAAACTGTTCTGATGGTGGTGTGATCGAGCGTTGAGAAAGCAAATTATTGGTGCTTACTAGGGATTGACTGATCGCATGGCTATTATTCAACAATAACAGTTTTGCATTACCCAACAAACCAATGCAGAAGATTAGTAATAAGAATGTTCTCAACAATGGCAGCGAAATATTTATCATGGCAATTCCTGAGCACTATAATTAACGAATGCCACTTAAATAAGTAGGTTTTGCGCCAAAGGTAGTAAATTGGTTTTGAGTTGACTCAAGCGACACATTTGCAATGTCTATTGCTTCGAAAATCAATAGGTTTTAAGCATTATTTTTTATGCTATGAATAATTCACGAATAAAAGGAGTACCGCAGTGACCATGGAAAAATATACACCCCCAAAAGTCTGGACTTGGGATAGCGAAAACGGCGGTAAGTGGGCAAATATTAATCGTCCGATTGCGGGTGCGACCCATGAAAAAGTCCTGCCAAAAGGTGATAAAACTTTGCAGTTGTATTCTTTGGGAACACCAAACGGTATCAAGATTACGGTGATGCTTGAGGAATTATTAGCATTAGGTAATACAGACGCCGCTTATGATTTACATATTATTGACATTGGTGAAGGTGAGCAGTTTGGATCGGATTTCGTAAAACTGAATCCTAATTCAAAGATACCGGTGTTGTTGGATAACAGCAAAACGCCAGCGCAAGCTGTGTTTGAGTCTTGTGCGATTTTGCATTATTTGGCGGAAAAATTTAATGCGTTGCTGCCTACTGATCCCCGCGAAAGAACAGAGTGTATGTCGTGGTTATTTTGGCAAGAAAGTAGCTCTTCTTTTCTAGGTGGCGGTTTTGGGCATTTTTATAGTTATGCCCCCTATCCCATGGAATATCCGATTAATCGTTATGCGATGGAAACCAAGCGCCAACTCGATGTGTTAGATCGACATTTAGCCGAGCATGAATTTATCGCGGGTGATTATTCTATTGCTGATATCGCCATTTGGGCGTGGTACGGTCGCTTGGCCTTAGGTAAGATCTATGATGCTGCCGAATTCTTAGATACTGCATCGTATACGCATGTTTTGCGTTGGGCAAAAAACATAAATGATCGAGAAGGTGTCAAGAAAGGGTTGGAATCCGCATTATAATTAATAAAAAGACACCCCCCTACTTTTAGTTACTTTGTACTATATTGGCAATCTTTTGAGCTAATGTGATTATGGATTTACCCTTTACCAATTCCCTTAATTATTATTGCATTGAATTTTATCAATAAATTCGTGTCTGAAAAGATGAGTATCTGTGGATCTTTATATGTTTAAAAAAAGAAATCTTATCCTGCCTTGTGTTTACTTTTTATTGCTATTGCAAATAACGGCTGGTGGAAATATGGCCATTGCTGAATCACAAGAAAATTCAAGCAATCAAATCGAAACCATTAGTTGGGAGAATCTTATCCCTGAAGGTTATGACGTCACTGAAAAGATCAGCAAATATAAAGAACAACTGAATCAATTTCGTGACAATGACCCAGAGGCTATGGCCATATACGGGAATATTCAAGCCGAATTGGATAATGCGCCAGTAAATACTGCATTAGATGGAAAAACCATCAAAATGCCAGGTTTTATCGCACCTTTGGAAAATAATAATGGCGTGATTAGTGAATTTTTATTAGTCCCCTATTTCGGCGCTTGTATTCATTTACCACCGCCGCCGATGAACCAAACAGTGCTGATTAAGGCGGATAGCGGACAAGGCATCAAATCAGAAGACGCGAAAAAACCTGTGTGGATAACGGGTAAATTAAACGCCGTTGAAGAGAGAACCGACATAGGTGCGGCGGGGTATCGTATTGAGAATGCTAAAATTGAGATTTATATAGAGAAAAAATAAACAAACATGACGCAAACATTTTAGCTTTAGTCGAATACGAGTGTAAAAGACACCCCCCTACTTTTAAGCGTTTTCAAAGAATTTTAGGTTTTAAGGCATTACTTTTAATAAACGACCATTGCGGCCGTCTTCTAATAACCAGATAGCGCCATTTGGGCCTTGTTCTACTTCGCGGATACGATTACCCATATCAAAGCGTTCAACCTCTTTAGCTTGATTATTCGTAATACTAAGTCTAAGTAATGCTTGTGATCTGAGACCACTAATAAACGCATTACCTTGCCATTGTGGAAATTGCGAGCCGCTATAAATGATCAACCCCGAAGGTGCCACGGTTGGCACCCAATAGGCTTCGGGCGCATCAAATTCCGGACGTGTATCGTGATCGGGTATGGGTATTCCTGAATAATTATCCCCCCAAGATACTATCGGCCAGCCATAGTTATGACCAGCGATTGTTAAATTGAACTCATCGCCATGTCTTGGC
Organism: uncultured Cocleimonas sp.; assembly: GCA_937974135.1. Classification (GTDB taxonomy): domain Bacteria; phylum Pseudomonadota; class Gammaproteobacteria; order Thiotrichales; family Thiotrichaceae; genus Cocleimonas. The sequence goes on from CALJIH010000229.1 coordinate 2,429, forward strand.
CCCATTTCATGCGTCCAGAGTTTGCCTTGTTTATCAAAAGCAATTCCCAGCTGATTCCGATGGCCTACAGACCAAAAGGTTTTGGCTAATTCCCCCTTATCTTGAAAAGGATTATCAGCAGGTACAGTTCCATCATCGTTTAAGCGAATGGTTTTACCCAAATTTTGTTGCCAGTCTTGGGCGGGAGTTTGTTGTTGTCGATCACCCGATGTAATAAATAAATACCCATCAGGGCTAAATGCTAGTCGATGCGCATAATGCCCACTGCCTAATGTTTTGGGAATTTGTTGCCATATTATTTCGAGGTTTTCTAATTTTGGTGTCGCAGATGGAAGACGCAGTTTCGCGCGAGCAACAACCGCACCCTTTTCACCCCAGGTACTCTTTGCCGCATAAGACAAATAAACAAATTGATTCTGTTGATATTGTGGATGAAGAATAATATCGCCTAGCCCACCTTGACCGCCATAGGCCACTTCTGGCAAACCTTTGACTTCAATTTTTGTATCATTATTCAAATTCGCTAATTGCAGCTTACCTTTTTTTTCGGTAACCAATAAATTCCCGTTAGGTAGAAACGTCATTGCCCAAGGTCGATTAAACTCCCCAAATGACTCGACTTGAATTTTAGAACCAGCATCACCGGTAATGGTAGTTTTAGATGATGCACACGCAATGGGGGATAGCACTATGAATAATAGAAATAAGAACTCAATTGAAAAAATAGACTTCATCGTTTGGCTACCTTTTTTATCGTTTTTCGAATAATGATTCGACATTATTACTAAAGCTGGGTTCCACAATTTAACGCTTTAAATCGTATTCTAAAAGACACCCCCCTACTTTTAAGCAGTTTATCCTTTCATGCATTTAATACATCATTTTTACATTTACTTTTTCTTCGGCATAATCTTAATTTATTTCTAAACATTGCTCTATTCTTGTCGCGTTAACCACTTCAGCCTTTACGCCTGCGATTAAAACATCCTCATTGGCTACAATTTTTACCTGTTTCTTTGCGCGGGTTATGCCGGTATAGACTAATTGTCTGGTGAGTAATGGCATTTCTTCTTGTGGAAGTATCAGAACCACTTGATCAAATTCTGATCCTTGGCTTTTATGGATGGTCATTGCCCACGTTGTCTCATGAGCGGGTAAGCGAATTGGGGAAAAGGATTGGAATGCATTTTCCTTCTCGTCTGTTTTCGAGCTTGAAGGAAAATAAATCTTTAATTCACCCTCTCTGATCAATGCTATTCCAGTATCACCATTGTACAAACCACGGTTGTAACTATTTTGCGTAATCATGATCGGGCGTCCATGATACCAATTTGATGGCTGGCCATTTGATGTTCGCCGACGTTTGATGAAAGCGTGTTTCTCAAGGGCCATTTCAATGCGCGAAGTCATGGTTTGACTGCCGTTAAAACCACGGCGCAAAGCACAAAGAATTCTATATTGATTAAAAGCCTCGAATATTTCTTGCAAACTGGCTTGGGGATTATTCAATACCTCAAAATAATGATCCCACGGTTTAATCAAGTCTGCGTCTCGAACTTTCTCTGGAGGAATCAACGCAATATTCGAGCGATTTTCATCATTTAATACTGTTAATAGCGTATTACTCTCACCTTGATTCGCGGCAATAGCACACTGCCCGATATCACTATCTGCTGCGAATCGCCAATTCTTTTTTAGGGTGACAAGATTTTGGCTATCTTTAAGTCCTTCACAGATATCAGCAAATACCGAACCTGTTTCTACCGATGCAAGTTG
>CALJIH010000230.1 GCA_937974135.1 uncultured Cocleimonas sp.
TCCTCCTTCGGCGATTGCTGCTACGGTTTTTCCAGATGGTATTCCATTTCTCGTACAAGACTCATCCATGCTTTACGGTAAGATTGGTTACCATGATTGGGAAGGTTTATCGGTTGATTTAGATGAACGTTTTCGTATCGCCGAAAACCTTGGTGATAACAAAGCACTCGTGATGCGTAATCATGGATTTCTAACCGTAGGCAAAACCGCTGGCGAGGCGTTTATGAATATGTATTACCTGATTCGACTATGCGAAGTCGCACTGCAAGCGCACGCCAGCAATCTCAAGATTGATCCTGCCGATGAAGCCTTATGGACAATGTCATGTAAACAGTACGAAGCATTTTCACCAGGTCTACACGAGTGGCCAGCTTTGTTACGACGCGTTGATCGACAAGACCCTTCTTATAAAAACTAATCAATACACGAATGAAAATAACAAAACTACAAACGCAACTGGTTAATCTGCCTTTAGATAAACCGATTAAAACCGCGATTCATAATATGCAATCGGTTGGCTGTGTTTTAGTTTCAATACATTCGAATGAAGGTTTAGTCGGTGAAGGTTATTGTTTTGCTTTAAATGCAGTTCGCTTAAAAGCATTTGATGACATTGTGAAAAGCCTTGCACCGATGATCGAAGGACAAGACACTGATTTCATTGAAGGTATTTGGGAGAATATTTATCAATCACTAAACGCCATGGGCCGCAGTGGTATGACGATTGGCGCTCTAGCTGCTGTAGATACAGCACTTTGGGATTTACAAGGTAAAGCTTTAAACAAACCTTTACACCGTCTCTTTGGGGCTTGTCGCGATAGCATTAAAACCTATGCCAGCAGCGGCTTGTGGTTATCTCAAAATATCGATGAATTATGTGCCGAAGCAGATGATTTTATAAAACAGGGTTTTCAATCAATGAAAATTCGTTTAGGAAAACCAACTTGGCAAGAAGACATTGAACGCGTTAAGGCTGTTAGAGAAACAATTGGCGACAATATTGAATTACTGTCTGATGCTAATCAATCACTAAGTACTAAACATGCAATTAGATTAGGTCGAGAGTTAGAAGCTTATAATGTTGGCTGGTTTGAAGAACCCGTTGATTCAGAAAATTTGGCAGGACACGCTGAAATTCGTAAAAAACTCGATATTAATATTGCATCTGGTGAAACCGAATATACCCGTTTTGGCATGAAAGCCATGTTAGATAATAAAGCCTGCGATATTCTCATGCCTGATTTACAGCGCATGGGTGGATTGACTGAAATGCGCAAAGTCGCCTCGTTAGCTGCGAGTTATCACGTACCGATTTCATCACATATTTTTACTGAACAGAGTTTGTGTATTGCAGGTTCAGCACCTAACTGTATTTCAGTTGAGCATATGTCGTGGTTTGAAGCACTATTCAATGAAAAAATGGAAATAGAAAACGGCGATTTATTGATTCCTGAGCGAGTGGGAACTGGATTTACGTTTAATCAAGATGCTATTTCTAAATATATTTTTTAATCTATCAATATAGATATCTCTAACTATTTTCAAATTTGCATGAACCTTTAGCAATCCAAATTTACTTAACTATAGAGCAATGATTCTTTTAACCACTTAGCGGTTAAATGCAATATCAGATGGATGGAAAAGAAAAAATGACCTAAATCTGTTAATATTAAGGTATAAATTGCTTCACAGAATCCTCAAAAATAAGAAAGCAAAGTAATGACAGACCCAAAAATAATAAAAGAAACAATCATTGTTGTACTTATCGTTATCAGCATAATGATTTTTGCTTAACAGCGAATAACAACAATTAGTTAAACTATTTATATAAGATCGCTAACAGAGATCTGTAAGATCTGTTGTATTAAAAAAGACACCCCCCTACTTTTTATCCCTTTTCTGTGAAATACTTATTTCAAGTATCTACCACTAAAAATATCAGTGAATTCATCTTCCATTATTCTAACAACGCTCAATGCGCGCTTCATTCATTCTGCTTTTGGCTTACGCTATTTGTACGCGAATATGGGAGAGCTCCAAAACAAAACCCTGCTTAAAGAATTTACCATTCACGAGCGCCCTATTGATATCGCTGAAAAGCTCTTGCAACTCGAACCAAGTATTATTGGTTTTAGCGTGTATATTTGGAATGTTGACGAAATTTCAGAAACAGTCAGTATTTTGAAGCAAATCGCGCCTGAAATAATGATTGTTTTAGGTGGACCTGAAGTCAGTCATTTACCAGATAAGCCAGACGTGGTGGATATTGCTGATTACATTATCAAAGGAGCAGGTGAAATTAGTTTTCAATTGCTCTGCCAACAGATCTTAAATCAGCAAAAGCCTCTGAATAAAGTCATTGATGGGATATCTGAAAGTCTGGATAAATTAGATCTTCCTTATGAGTTTTATGACGATGACGACATAAAGAACAGAATCATTTATGTCGAAGCTTCACGGGGTTGTCCGTTTAAATGTGAATTTTGTTTATCTTCTTTAGACAAAACATCCAAACCCTTTGAACTCGATTCATTTCTCAAAGAAATGGATACTTTATTTATTCGAGGAGCGCGAAATTTTAAGTTTATTGATCGCACCTTTAATTTAAAAGTGAGTACCAGTGTCGCTATCTTAGAATTCTTTTTAGACAGAATGACCGAAGATTTATATCTGCATTTTGAAGTTATTCCTGACAATCTACCTGAAAGGCTCAAGCAAACTTTGATTCGATTCCCTAAAAATTCCTTACAGTTTGAGATTGGTGTACAAACTTTCGACCCGCAGATTCAAACCTTGATCAGTCGTAAGCAAAATAATGATAAAACCAAAGAAAATCTGCGTTGGCTGCGGCAACATACAGGCGCACATATACATGCCGATTTAATCTTTGGCTTACCTTCAGATACCTTAGATAATTTTGGTGAAAGTTTCGACCAGTTGGTGGCTTTGAACCCGCAAGAAATCCAATTAGGAATTCTCAAACGCTTACGCGGCGCACCGATCAATCGTCATAACGATGAATATAAAATGGTGTATGAAGATTTACCTCCTTATACGGTATTAAAGACCAAAGATATTGACTTTAATAGTATGCAACGCGTTAAACGATTCGCGCGATACTGGGATATGATTGCGAACTCAGGACGTTTCAAATATACCTTGCCGTTAATCCTAGATGGATCGGATGATCCAATTTATAACACTTCTTTCAAACGATTCATGGCCTTATCTGATGCATTTTTCGAACGCGAAGGCAGTACATGGAAAATTTCATTACCGCGTTTATACAAATTGATTTTTGAAGTATTGATTAACGAACTTGAAACGGATGAAGAACAAGTAAAGATATTACTCGAAAAAGATTATGCACGATCAAAACAAAAAGGCTCCTTAGAATTATTACTTAACGCTAAGAGAAAACTTCGCACAGGCAAAGCAAATAAACGTCAGAAAAATCACGGGTGATAGTAATTAGTAGTTAGGACAATAGAAAAATAAAAAAATTAATGGAAACTTTTGATCAAGTTTGTTGTTCTAAGCAAAAATAAAATAATCATGAATTGATGTTGAGATTTGATTGTTTTATATTCACTTTTTAATTTTGTAAGTAAAGTATTTTTACGTACCAATTAATCGAATAAATGACAGGAAGTCAAATCGCCATGTGGCAACATTCTATCAAATAGAGGAAAAATAATGAAAATGACAAAAGTTCTTACAGTTTCTGCAATCGCCTTTGTATTAAGTGCTTGTAGCCCAAGTCAAAGTCAAATCGAAGGTGCAGCTCCTGCTCTTGCAGCAAAAGGTGGTAAGCATGTACATAATGTTGAAGGACATGGTGATTTTACTCACTCACATAAAGGCAACAGTACTGAAAATCACACGCATTCATGGGCTGAAATTCAAAAGCAAATTAAAGGCCAATAAGTTACAGATACCCAACGAATATAAATTCGTTGGGTATTATCAGTAGAGTGTTTTTCTAATTCTCTATTCTGAGAATTTCCAAATCTTCATCAGTCACACAAAATGTGCATAAAATTGCACTATTGTTTCTTTTTCATATACTCATAACTTCAACAAGAGGAATTTTCAATGAGCGATTTCCCAGCTTTATCCGAAATGGGCGTAAAAGGTTTTAGCGAAATAAAACGCTACTCTGTAATGCAAGACCAAAAAGATCGTGATGTATTAAGAATTTCCTACAAACGAAAAAAAGGGTCAATGCTACCCAAACGCAAAACCTTTCGTTTTGGTAGGTCTTCTAAAATGGTTAATGACTCAACAGCTCCAAGTGGTCATATTGAAATCTATGAAATTTCACCTTTTTTGCAAAAAGTAATGCTGGAATTAGATTCAATTATTGGCACGAGCATCTCTGATAAAGATAAAATAGAAGCGTTAATAAGCCAAGTTAACCAATTAGAAAAAGAAGCAATGTTTATCACCTCGGAAATGAAATCAATATTAAAAGATTTAGAGTAATCTGCTTTCATTAGAGTAATGTTTAGCCAAAGTCGCTATAACCCTAATAAACTACACATCTATAAACAATGGTTAATTACAGGGATATTGTTGTTTTTAATGACAATTTCTAGAACTGCTTGGTTTCCTTACTTACAAGATACATCATGGGCCGTTTTCTTTTTAATTGGATTTTATCTACGTAGCTTCTTAGGCTTACCTTTAATTATCATCAGTGCGATGGTGATTGATTTTGTGCAAATTGCTGCAAGAGGTGGACACCAGGACTACTTTCTATCCCCTTCATATTTTTACATTATTCCCGCTTATGCTGCGTTGTGGTTTGCAGGTAGATTTTTTGCTGCAAAATACAGTGAAAACGTTACTGGCTTCTTAATATTTATTTGCTCAGCGATTCTTGGCATCGTCATTTGTCAATTGATTTCAAGTGGAGGTTATTACTGGATATCCAAGAACTTTATAGAGTTAAGCTTCAATGAACTTGTGATTCGTACTTTAGAATACTTACCACTGGCGCTAAAAATTAACCTATTCTATTTAATCATAGCGGCTGTGATACATTTAACCTTCACGAAGTTCCTGCTTTTTAATAATCAAGCAGAAAAAAACTCCTAAAGAATATGCATGATGTAAGTCTAGAAATTAAACTTCTCATGCCAAACAATCTCCCAAAGATTATTTTCTGGATCTTGAAAATAAGCACAAAAGCCTCCCCATTCAGGCTCAAAGCCTTCTTGAGTAATCGTCGCATTTAGCTTTTTAGCTTTTATTATTAGGTCATCAAGAGATTTTTTTGAATCTACATTGAGTGAAATTGACATAGATTTGTTTTCATCTACGTTATCGATGTTTATCCCGGCTTGTTTGGCTAATAGATGCTTTGGGTACAAAGCCAGAATCAGTGATCCTGACTTGTACATAATATACGGATGATCTTCTACATCGCTTTCAGCATAAACTTCAAAGCCTAATCCTGAATAAAACGTCTTCATCTTTTTCAGGTCAGCTACACCCAAGGTAAGATAGGAAATTGCTGATTTTTCAATATTCATAACTTGAAAGTGCCCAAAACTAGGGGGGTGTCTTTTACGATTAAAAAGGAACAGGAAACTGCTTTATCACAGCATCTATCTCTTCCATAATTTCATCTGTTAACACCACATTATAAGCATCAATATCTTCTTTTAATTGTTCTAAAGAAGTAGCCCCAATGATGGATGAAGTCACGCCTTTGAATTGATAAACATAAGCTAAAGCGAGTTTTGTAAGGCTTAAACCATGTTTTGTTGCGATGTCATAATATGCCTCTATTGCAGCATGCGAATGACTAGTATCGCGGAAAATTCCGTTACGCTGTTCAATCGTCCAACGACAGTTTTCAGGCAGTGCCCCATTGCGATATTTACCCGATAAAGCTCCACCAGCAAGTGGTGACCATGGTAAATAAGCGACATCATTTAACACACAGGTTTCAATCACATACGGTGAATCAAGCAAATGTAATAAATTGAATTCGTTTTGAATCGAGACCATTTTCGGAAGATCATGCTTCTCAGCAAGTCGAAGATATTCATTAATACCCCACGGAGTATCATCAGATAAACCAATATGTCGAATTTTACCTTCTTTAACTAATTCTCCTAGAGTAGTAAGAATCTCAAGATGTTCTTCTCGTTCCTTTTCTACATCAATCGATTCTATATCCAGTTGTTGCGGCCAATGCGAACCAAATTTTGGCACAGGTCTATTCGGCCAATGGAGTTGGTATAAATCTACATAATCGGTTTGTAGATTTTTTAAGGATCCTTCCAGTGCTAACTTTATGCCTTTTCCATTAAGCATTTCACCATCACGAATCCAAGGAACTTCTTTTCCAGCTACCTTGGTCGCTAACACAATCTGTTCACGCCTACTTCGGTCCTGTGCCAACCATGTACCAATGTATCTTTCTGTTAAACCACATGTTTCTGGCTTGGGTGGAACTGCATAAACTTCTGCGGTATCAATAAAGTTAATATTCTGCTGCAGTGCATAGTCAAGTTGTTCGTGTGCATCGCTTTCTGTATTTTGGCTGCCCCAAGTCATCGTGCCTAAGCACACTTCAGATACTTGTAAATCGCTACTACCCAGTTTTACTTTTTTCATCAATCACTCTCTATTTTTATCTTGCTTCACATCTTACCTAATTATTTCCAAATGACTATTCGAAAAAATCATTAATAAGGTTAAAAAACTTAGTTGAAGATTTTCTTGATTGAAACCAACAAATAACAGTTTATCTCAAACATAGTCAAGTATTACTTGAACTATGAATAATCCTACTGATAACATGTACCCAGAGTATAAGAACTCTATTATGCTTATTGCGAGATAGGCAAAATCAAAAGAGAAGTTTTATTGATTTCTCACCAGCGCATTGAATATTGTTTACCTCTTCTTCCTCCTGGCAATATTCAATAATGCGCTGGTTTTTGTTTTTGGGATTCATCAAATCATTAAAGACCCCCCCTACTTTTATCCTGTTATTCAATAAAGATTCAGTAATAAAAAAGAATAAATGTTAGAATCGCTTTTTTAATTCCCCCAACATATAAATCCTAAGTTTCTGATTATGGCTAACACAAATACTCCTCTTACTTATCGTGATTCTGGTGTCGACATAGACACGGGCAATGCTTTAATAGACCGCATCAAACCGCATACTAAACGTACAACTCGTCCAGAAGTGATGGGCGGGCTTGGTGGTTTTGGTGGTCTTATGTCATTACCTCAAGGCTATAAAGAACCGATATTAGTTTCGGGTACAGACGGTGTTGGTACCAAACTAAAACTCGCCATTGATGCAGGAATTTACGACACGATTGGCGTGGATTTAGTCGCTATGTGTGTCAACGATATTATCGTGACTGGCGCAGAACCTTTATTCTTTTTAGATTATTACGCAACCGCAAAATTAGATAACGATATCGCAGAAGATGTAATCAAAGGTATCGCAGATGGTTGTGTTCAATCAGGTGCTGCCCTTATCGGTGGTGAAACAGCGGAAATGCCAGGTATGTATGCCAAAGGGGATTTTGATCTTGCAGGTTTTAGTGTGGGCGTTGTCGAAAAAGATGAAATTCTTGATCCCAGTAATATTGAAAATGGTAATCTTTTGATTGGCTTAGCATCAACTGGGGCACATTCAAATGGCTACTCATTAATTCGTAAAGTACTCGAGGTGAGTGGTGCATCATTATCGGATGAATTTGATGGCAGAACCCTTGGCGAAGCATTAATCGCACCCACTAAAATCTATGTGAAATCAATATTATCAGGGTTAAAGAAGCACAAAATAAACGCCCTCGCTCACATTACCGGTGGTGGCTTAACTGAAAACCTTCCGCGTGTTATGGCTGATAACAGTAAAGGCGTAATTAAGCTGAATAGCTGGGACAAACCAGCGGTATTCGACTGGTTACAAGAACAAGGAAACATAGAAGAACAAGAAATGCTACGTACATTTAACTGCGGTATTGGCATGGTCGTCGTGGTTGATAAAACCGACGCCGATGCGATTCAAGCGCATTTTAAAAATGAAGGTATTGATAATTGGATAATCGGATCTATCGAAAGTTCTGATCAAGCTGAACCGCATGTCGAATACGCTTAAATTATGATGACAACAATCAAATACTGAGAAATACGTGTTCAAAATAGTCGTTCTAATTTCAGGTGGTGGCAGTAATTTACAAGCCATCATTGATCATATTCAGGCTGGAAACATCAACGCAGAAATATCTGCCGTGATTAGCAATAAAGCCGATGTATTGGGGCTTGAACGCGCCGCAACAGCCGGTATCGATCATCACGTTTTAGATCACACTATTTTTGCTAGCCGTGAAGCATTTGATGAGAGTCTTGCGCAAATTATTGAAAGTTACGAGCCAGATCTGATTGTTCTTGCTGGTTTTATGCGTATTTTAAGCGATGGCTTTGTCAACAAATTCCAAGGAAAACTAATCAATATACACCCTGCTTTACTTCCGAAATTTAAAGGTTTAGATACGCATCAACGTGCATTAGATGCTGACGAAAAAGAACACGGTGCGAGTGTGCATTTTGTGATTCCTGAACTTGATGCGGGGACCGTAATCATTCAGGGTATCGTACCAGTGAAATCAGATGATACCGCTGATGCATTACAACAACGCGTGCATAAAATTGAACACGTTATATACCCGCAAGCGGTTAAGTATTTAGCTGAAGAGGGGTTAACTTTAAAAAACGGCCATTTATATCATCAAGGTAAAACACTGTTAGAACCGTTTAAAGAATATTTAGATTAAATACTCTTTAAAAAAGACACCCCCCTACTTTTAAAGGATTTTGATTTCAATTACTTTCTAATCTGGCACACCTTGCCACAATAACTCATAACCCAACTCATGAGTGCTATCGCAAAAAGTCCCAAGGTGATCAAATTTCTCTTTAAAAGTAGCATCAGCATGTGATTTCTCATGTTGCTCAAATGACTTCCAATACGTCACTATCACAAGATCATGCGGTGTTTCACCTTCTGGAACAGGTGCTCCAACAGAACCTTCAGCAGAAATAAATCCTGCATTTTTAAAGACTTGTCCCGCTATAAAACCACCATCATCATTACCATAGGTATCTTTAACCACATTGCACATTTCGCCCAAAGCTAATTCAACATCATCTATGGTTACCCCTTCTTTCAGGTTAATGACATTGAATAACATGACACTATCAAACGGAATTTCTATTGGATGGAACATTGTACAATCCTCATATAATCTATATTAGAAGATGATAATATACCCTAAAACATTTAAACAAACATACTCCTAATTACATATTTGCATTACCGTGTTTCACTAAAATCTCTATAAACTCTTCTAAGTAAGACTTCAAGAATTTGCTTTTTACATAGGCCGCTGTAGTGGTCGAATTAGGAAAAAACTCACTCATATCCCTGAGTACTAAATCGTCATTAGACTGATCTTCAAATGCCATTTTTGCAATAATCCCCGCGCCAAAACCAAGCTTTACATAGCTTTTAATTACATCCGTGTCTGTCGCCGCAAAAGTAATATTGGTATTTATATTACGCGCTTCAAAAGCCTCTTGAATTTTAGTGCGACCAGTAAAACCAAACACATAGGTCAAAAGAGGATATTCAGCGATACGTTCTAAACTAAGCTTACCTTTGGATAAAGGATGGTCATGCGGAACCACTAAAGCATGATTCCAGTCGTAGCACTTATGCGTGATTAAATCAGAATGTTCCTGTAACTCTTCGGTACAGACCGCAATATCCGCCTCACGTTTATGCAGCATCTCTACTAACTGAGCAGGATTACCCTGAAAGAAGTGAATTTTCACTTTGGGATATTTTTCGCGAAATTCATTGATCACGCTAGGTAGAAAATACTTTGCTTGGGTATGCGTGGTTGCCAGTCTTAATTCGCCAATTCTTGCATCTCGATGATCATCAGCAATCGCACGAATGTTTTCTAGTGCAAGCTCCATCTCATCAATTTCATCGACAAGGTCTAAACAGAGTGGCGTCGGTGCTTCGAGCCTTTTACCTTTGCGTACAAAAAGTGGCATGCCGAGCTCTTCTTCTAACAAGCTTAATTGACGACTAACCGCAGATTGGACAACGAAAGTTTGCTTCGCAGCCTCACTAATATTGAGTCCGTTATTCAGCAGTATTTTTAATAATTGGAGTTGCGTTATTTTCATTTATATACAATTTGATAAATCTGGATGCACTTTATATATGTTTTTTTGTGATAAAACTAGCTAATTTTATCACTTTTAAAGAAGTTTATCGTACGCAATAATAAACTCAACTTAAAATTATGCTGAATAGCTAAAGAAGATTAAACATGACTTTACTGAACCAACAACAAATTGAAAAAGTATCTGCCGCTGTAGATGGTCTAGATCCGATGCAACTTGCTTGGGTGAGTGGTTATTTTTCTGGGCTTTCAGCGCAATCCACAAATGGTTTGCCAGTTGGTAGTAATGATTCACTCTCTCAAGCCGTACCTAATACAGCCACTTCAGAAAAGATAACTGTACTTTACGGAAGCCAAACAGGCAATAGTAAAGGTATTGCAGAATCTCTACACACTGCGTTAGAGCTAAACGGCAACCAAGCGGAACTGAAGAATTTATTAGATTACCGACCACAACAATTAAAAAAAGAACAAAAAGTTATCGTGGTTATTAGTACCCAAGGTAACGGTGAAGCACCTGATGAAGCACTAGGTTTTTACAAATACATCACTGGTGATCGTGCACCAAAACTAGAAAATTTAGAATTCGCGGTACTTGGTTTAGGTGATTCTAGTTACGACGATTATTGTCAAACTGGTAAAGACGTTGACGCCGCATTAGAAAAATTAGGTGCGACACGTTTTCATGACCGTATAGATGTTGATCTTGATTTTGAAGATGATGTTATCGTTTGGAAAAAAGATATCCTCAGCAAGACAGAGCCAAAAAGTGACACGGTAGTAAGCTTCGCGCCTAAATTAAATACGCCAGCTCCAGCATTGGAAACCTTTACTGAAGCGAATCCTTATCAAGCTGAAATCTTAAACGTACTTGATTTAACCACGGCAGAGTCTACACAAAATGCATATCACATTGAGTTAGCCATTGAAGACTCTGGCTTACATTATGAAGCGGGAGATATTTTAGCTGTATTACCCGATAACCAAGATGAGTTGGTTGATGCCTTGATCAACACTTTAAATTTTGATGATAATGAGATCGTTAGCCTAAAGAAAGGGCAATTCGAATTACGTACAGCCTTTAAACACCATCTAGAAATTAGCAACTTAACAGCTAACGTGGTTAAAACCTACGCAAGCTTCATCAAGTCAGACTCACTACAAACGTTGATAGAGGATAAAGAGGCATTGAAAGATTATTTGGATGGCTCTGACTTACTCAATCTGGTCACTGACTTCCCTGGCGAGATTTCAACACAAGATTTAATGGCTAGTTTACGTCCTCTTATTTCACGTCAATATTCAATCGCAAGTAGCGAGAATATTCACGAAGATGAAGTGCATATCTTAATTAAACCTGTGGCATACACAAAAGGCGAAGACCAAAGAAAACACCTAGGTGTGGCATCTAATTGGCTTAAAGATAAGCAAGCGGGCGATACTGTGCCAGTACATATCAAACCAAACAACAGCTTTAAACTACCTGAAAATAATGATGACAAAATCATTATGATCGGCGCAGGTACTGGTGTAGCTCCATTCAGAAGCTTTCTATACGAACGTGAAAACCAAGGTGCGGACGGCAATAGCTGGTTATTCTTTGGCGAGCAACGCTTTAGAAGCGACTTTTTATACCAAACAGAGTGGCAGAAGTTTTTAAAAGATGGCACGCTGGAGAAAATGAATGTTGCTTTCTCACGCGATCAAGAAGAGAAAGTCTATATTCAGCATAAGCTCCTTGAAGAAGCGGCTAGTGTGTATGAATGGATTGAACAAGGCGCTACGCTGTATATCTGTGGTGATATCAATAATCTGGCAAAAGATGTTCATAACACGCTGGTTCAAATAATCTCTGAGCAATCAGGTAAATCACTTGAAGACGCTGAAGCACAACTAGACGATATGAAGATCAGCAAGAAATATCAACGCGACGTATATTAATTAATCCTAATTATATTTATAGTATAAAAGACACCCCCCCACTTTTGAATGATATTACGTTTTTGTTGTTTAAAAACGTAAATAGA
>CALJIH010000231.1 GCA_937974135.1 uncultured Cocleimonas sp.
GCATCGTTGTATAAAATTTTATAGGTAATGTTTACTCCAGATGCAACAGACTGCCGAATGGCTAAAATACCTGAATGAAAATATGTACCATCACCAAGATTCTGAAACATATGTTTAGTCTCGGTAAAAGGTGCAATACCTGTCCAGGTAACACCTTCACCCCCCATATGTGTGAAGTTATGAGCAGGACGATTTTTGCTAGTGGTACTCATATAATGACAGCCAATACCACCACCAGCGATTGAACCATCTGGAACTGCAGTAGAGGTGTTATGTGGGCATCCAGAACAATACATTGCATTACGTTCAGAAACCTTTCGAGGTTTGGCTAGTTTACGTTCTTTACGGTTGATGAATTCAACACGTTTTTGCATGGTTTTGCTGGTGAAATATTTGTCGACACGTTGTGCAATGACACGCGCAATCATCGCAGGAGTTAGTTCTGCAAGGTTGGTCAGAAGATCATGACCGTGTTCATCATATTCGCCAATCACCCGAGGGCGTTTGTCTACAGGCCAATTATATAATTGACCAGTGAGTTGATCTTCCATCACTGAGCGTTTTTCTTCTACCACTAAGATTTCATCTAAACCATCAGCAAACTCATGCGTTTTCACTGGTTCTAGAGGCCAAGGCATTCCTACCTTGTAAACTCGGATACCTATTTCAGCTGCAAGTTCCTCGTCAATCCCAAGATCATCAAACGCTTGCATTACATCCAAGTAGCTTTTTCCTGAAGTGATAATCCCAAGCTTTGCATCTGGGCTGTTTATAACAATACGATTCAGATCATTCTCTAGTGCAAAAACACGCGCAGCATAGATTTTGAATTTATTCAGACGTTCTTCTTGTGCTAATGGAGAATCGGGCCAACGCACATTAACACCATCTTCTGGGAGTTTAAAAGATTCTGGTATTTTTATATTGATGCGACCAGGATTAATTTCAGCGGAAATTGCTGAATCCATATTCTCAGTTATCGCTTTTAATCCTACCCAACTGCCGCAATAGCGCGACATCTCCCAACCGTAAATGCCTAGATCAAGGACTTCTTGAACATTTGCAGGAGCCAATATTGGCATGGATAAACTCATGAACACATGTTCGGATTGATAAGGGTAGGTCGAAGATTTACAACCGTGATCGTCACCAACAACAGCCAATACTCCTCCAAATTTTGAAGTTCCTGCGGCATTTGCATGACGAAAAGCATCAAGACTTCTATCTAGTCCAGGACCTTTGCCATACCACATGCCAAAAACGCCATCAAACTTGCTTCCTGGAAGTAGCCCGACTTCTTGAGAGCCACGCACAGCCGTAGCGGCTAAATCTTCATTGATTCCGGGTACAAAGGTGATGTTATGTTTGTCTAAATATTTCTTCGCTTTCCACATGGATTGATCAACAGTACCAAGTGGAGAACCACGGTATCCTGATACAAAACCAGCAGTGTTTAAGCCGCGTTCTTGATCTCGTTGATGTTGCAAAATGGGTAGTCTTACCAATGCTTCAATGCCAGTAAGATAGGCTTTGGTTTGGTCTAGTTTATATTTATCATCTAGTGAAACATCTGCTAGTTTCGGTGTTGTAGCCACTTTTGGCGAAGTCATAACAATCCTCCTAGATTAATTATTAATTATTCATTATAGATAGATTGTTAGAATTAGTTATTCTAAACAGACCTGATAATTCATTTAAAAGACTATATAATTCAAATATTGAATAAATAGTGTATAGGTAAGTCTTCGAATGAAATTGACAGTACAAGATAAAAAAATCATACAACTGTTACAAAAAGATGGAGATCGCAGTTCTACTGAGGTCGCGGAAATGCTGGGAATGAGTCAATCACCTTGTTGGCGACGTATTAACCATCTAATTCAGGTAGATATTATTCAAAAGAAAGTCGCGATCATTAATAGGGAAAAACTGGGTATTGACCTGGTGGCTTTTGCGACCATAAATCTGAGAGAAGTAAATCAGAAAAACTTAGAATTATTTGAAGCAGACGTTGAGCAATTAGATGAAATTGTAGAATGTTATACCATGACTGGGGCATGGGATTATATGTTGAAGATTGTTGTAAAAGACATACGTCACTATGAAAGGTTTGTCCGAAACAAACTACTAGAGTTACCCATGATTGGCGAGGTCCATTCTCATATAGCTGTGACAGAAATCAAAAATACAACCGAACTTCCTTTGGAAACTCAACTTTGAAAATAAATAGGTTGAGTTAACTATCGTGATATTTTTTCAACCAAAAGTCTAATCCTTGGGCGTTTAATTCGCTATCAAATTTAATCACACTTTGCTGAAACTCTGTGCTTTGCTTGCTGCCAAGCTCAGTTAATTTTTCTAATAAGTAGCTTTGTATATTTTGATTTAAAACCGTTATTCTGTTTTCAGAGACATCTATTGCATCAAGCGCGATTTTTCTAAACGCATTCACGCTGTCTTTTAACTGTTTGATAATTACAGGAGTAGGGGTGATTTCACTAAAATGGGTCAGGTAAATTTTCTCTGGACTCTTGTTCAATATCTTTTCAATACTATTCAATAAAGCATCTGGATCAAATTGCACGGGTGTCGTCGTAGCAAAAATGAATCGTCCTTCATCAGTGATTAATTGAGGATAAGATATACCAAAAGTATCTCCCGAGAAAACACCATTACTTTGTTTATCGTAAATACAAAAATGATGTTTTGCATGCCCAGGCGTGTCTAAAAACTCAAACTCACGCCCATTCATGGATAACTTAAAGCCATCTTCTGCTTGAATGACACGTTTTTGATCAATACTTTTTATATCGCCGTAGAGGTTTTTAAATTTCTCCTCGCCATAGACGGAAGTAGCACCAGCAATTAATTTACTTGGATCTATAAGATGTGCTGCACCAAAGGGATGAACGACTAATTCAGCATTGACACATAAGTCCATTAAACCACCCGCACCACCAGCATGATCTAGATGCACATGCGTTGGGATAATATAACGAACATTGTCGAAATTGAGCCGCTTCGTTTCTAGGACTTGAAGAATATAAGGAATACTGTGATTGGTACCTGTTTCTATAATGGCAACTTCTCCATCCTGTTCGACAATATATATTGCGGCGAGATCAGGGGTAATATACTCAGCATCCATAACGGTAATGCCGTATGAAAGGTTTTGATAAGTTGCTTGCGTAGTCATTTAGCTTCCTATTGTTCGGTGATAACTATTGTAAAAATAATTTAATCTGATTGAGTGAGGTTTTTAGTATTTGAT
>CALJIH010000232.1 GCA_937974135.1 uncultured Cocleimonas sp.
AAAAAGACACCCCCCTACTTTTACTCAGTTTTTCCGAATCCACGCCCTTAGGGCTTTCGTTGCTTCGCTCCATCGTTGTCTCGACTACGCCTCGGCTTAGGCTTTTCTCTACTGCTTGTTGATTCACATCTAAAATCATTGATGATTTTTGTTTGTTATTTTCGCTGGTAGATTGACGAACTTGGCCGGCTTTTTGGCTACGTTTTTCAGGACTCATTGAAAGATATATTTTCTGCACAATCTTCCAGCGGAATATTTTTCTCATTAACTGATAACCTTTATCATCAGTACATAAAGTGTCACCATGCATTATCAAGACTGGCGTTCCGTAAAGATCGATAACAATTTCGTCTGGAAGTAAAGTACCCCCAATTCGATTCATAAATGTTTGTCCGATTAAGAAATCTCTGTTGCCTTGAATAAAGTAAATTTTCACACCTGCATTCGACAGAGATTTAAGTTTTTCTATAACCGGTAGATAAGGTTTTCCGATGGGTAAATCAATAATATCGTCACCAATCCAAAATTCGAAAAGATCGCCAAGAATATATAGTGCTTCAACATCAGGTCTGATTTTTTCTATAAAATCATCGAAGAGCTTAAATAAATGGGGACGTGATGGATCTAGGTGTAGATCAGAGATGAAATAGGTTTTTTTTTTGTCGCTCTGAGTATTCATCTTATATTCCATCTCATCGTTATTTTTGTACTCGAATGATCACATATTGATATATATTCACATTCACCATACAAAAATGCCTCGATATGAAACATAATCTAAACACTCAGAACATCAAAAATAATTCTTTTTATAATATTATTCTACAGTGGCTTTAATAATAGTAATTGGCTCAACGGGTACGTCGCCATGATGCCCTTTATTACCTGTTTGTACTTTCGCAATTTCGTCGATAGTTTCAAGACCATCCGTCACTTTACCAAATACTGCATAACCCCAACCCGCTGGTGATTCGCTGGTGTGATTCAAAAAATCATTATCTTTTAAGTTGATAAAAAATTGTGAAGTCGCTGAATGAGGATCATTTGTTCTAGCCATTGCCAGCGTACCACGATCATTTTTTAAGCCGTTATTGGCTTCATTTTGGATTGGCATTTTGTTTGGCTTTTCACTCATATCAGGGTTCATACCACCACCCTGTACCATAAAATTAGGAATAACACGGTGGAAAATAAGTCCATCGTAAAAACCATCTTTTACATATTCAACAAAGTTGGCAGCTGACTTAGGTGCTTTTTCAGCATCAAGTTCAATCATCATTGTTCCTTTGCTGGTTTCCATTTTAATTATTGGGTTAGACATTTTATCTCCAGAGTCTTTTGTATCAGTAAGTTGTTCGGTTTTAGCTGCAGCAAGTTTTTCAGCTACAGGTTTTGTCACTACTTCTTTAGCTTCTTTTGTCTCCGTAGCATTACAACCCGTAATTAAAAAGAAGAAAGAAAAGATCGCAATTAAGAATTGGTTTGGTCTAATATTTTGTATCAATTTATTTCACCCTTTACACAATTTCAAACCCTCAATAATAGCGGAATTAAAGCGCTTCTGCTACCATTGCTCGCTTGTATCAATTGAACCTAAAACAAAATAATTAACCTTAGAAAATATAAAAATGTTGAATATTTACAACAGCTTAAGCAATCAAAAAGAAAAATTTATCCCCATATTTGAAAATAAAATCAATATGTATGTGTGCGGCATGACCGTTTATGACTATTGTCACCTAGGACATGCGCGCGTAATGGTAGCATTCGATGTTGTTTATCGTTACTTAAAATTATCTGGATATGATGTCACCTATGTCAGAAATATCACCGATATTGACGACAAAATCATCCAACGTGCGAATGAAAATGGTGAAGAATTTACGGCATTAACAGAGCGCTTTATTAATGCCATGCATGAAGATGAGAGAGCACTAGGTGTGCAGAAACCTTCATTGGAGCCTAAAGCAACAGAAAACATTGACGCAATCTTAGATATGATCACTCAGCTTATCGAAACCGGCTATGCCTATCGCGGCAAGATCATAAATGATGCTAGCGATGTCTATTATGATGTATCCAAGTTTGAGGAATACGGAAAGCTCTCAGGTAGAAATCCCGATGATTTACGCGCAGGTGAACGAATCGCGGTAAATACTGATAAAGATGACCCCTTAGATTTCGTTTTATGGAAAGCGGCGAAAGAAGATGAGCCTTACTGGGATTCTCCATGGGGTAAAGGACGACCAGGCTGGCACATCGAATGTTCAGCTATGTCGACCCAAATGTTGGGTAATCATTTCGACATTCATGGTGGCGGACACGACTTACAATTCCCACATCATGAAAACGAAATAGCCCAGTCTGAAGCGTGCACCGGCGAAAAGTTTGCCAATTATTGGATGCATAATGGTTTCATTCGTATTGACGAAGAAAAGATGTCGAAATCACTCGGCAATTTCTTCACAATTCGCGAAGTACTCAAAGATTATAAAGCAGAAGTAGTTCGCTACTTTATGCTTACAAGTCATTATCGTAGTCCTTTAAATTACAGTACCGAACAGCTAGATGCCGCAAACGCAGCTTTAGACAGACTTTATATCGCTATTCGTGGTTTATCCTTAAACGTTAAAGATGCAGTTGGAGGATCAGAATTTGAACAACGTTTCACAGAAGCGATGGATGATGATTTCAATACACCTGAAGCAATTGCAGTATTGTTTGATTTAAGTAAAGAAATAAATCGTCAAAACAAAAAGGGTAATAATAAAGAAGCTGTCGGTTTAGGCAATATCTTACTTAAACTGGTCGCTCCTCTTGGATTGCTAGAAGGCGATGTAGAATCTTGGTTTAAAGGCGAGTCATCTGCTGATGGGTTAGACAACAAAGCGATTGATGATCTTGTTCAACAACGTATTGATGCAAAATCGAATAAAGACTGGGCGAAGGCTGATGAGATACGCGATCAACTGCAAGCAAATGGAATTTCATTGGAAGACAATGGGGCAGAAACTATTTGGCGACGAGATTAACTTATCTCTATTTAACAACTATTCATTCAAAACAGGCAAAAAGTAGGGGGGTGTCTTTTTAAATACTATTTAGTA
>CALJIH010000233.1 GCA_937974135.1 uncultured Cocleimonas sp.
CCCTACTTTTGAATGATATTACGTTTATGTTTTATATAAACGTAAATAGAATTTATGCAAAGCTCGGCACTTTTTCCAATTTAACTAAATAATCACCTCTAATTTTTCAAAAAATATATCCATTTCAGAATCTGTACCAATAGTGATTCTTAAATATTCATTAATTCTAGGTTTAGCGAAGTATCTAACTAAAACACCTTTTTCTTTTAATTTAAGGTAGAGCTCTTTAGCCGATTTACCCATCATTTCTTGGTTTGGTTTAGCAAAAATAAAATTTGCTTTTGAGGGTAACACTTCAAAACCAAGACTATTCAATTTGGATAAAGTTAGATCTCTTGTTACGATTATTTTGTTTCTACATTCTTCAAAGTAGTCTTTATCAGCCATCGCGGCAGCCCCGCCTGCTATTGCTGCTCGGTCTAACGGATAAGCGTTAAAAGAGTTTTTTACTCGTTCTAAAGCTTCTATTAAATCAGCATGCCCAACAGCAAAACCTACACGCAAACCTGCCAATGAACGCGCTTTAGAAAAGGTCTGAACTACAAGTAAATTAGGATATTGATTGATTAAATTGATAGCAGTTTCAGCACCAAAATCAACATAAGCCTCATCAATTAATACTGGTGATTCTGGGTTCGCTTTTAAGATAGCTTCAATTTCTGCTAAAGAAAGTGCGATACCTGTTGGCGCATTTGGATTAGGAAAAACTATGGCACCGTTATTTTCAGTATCCAGATAATCGTTCACATTAATTGTAAAGTCATCAGCTAATGGAATTGTATTTGCATCAATACCGAACAATTTACAATACGAAGGATAAAAACTATAGCTAATATCGGGAAACAACAATGGCTTATCGTGTTTTAAAAGTCCCGCAAACGCATGCGCTAAAACCTCATCAGAACTATTTCCCACAAATACTTGATTACGTTCAACTGCATAAAAATCAGCGATAGATTGTTTCAATTGATTTGCATTTGGGTCTGAATATAAACGCATTGATTCACCACAAGCGTCTTTCATCGCTGCAATAGCTTTTGGAGACGGTGGATACGGATTTTCGTTGGTATTGAGTTTTATATACTGTTGATCCTGAGGTTGCTCACCGGGGGTGTAAGGATCAAGTTCGTGAGTACGTGCACTCCAAAATTTACTCATGATGTTCTCTAGCGTTTATTTTTTATGATTTCAGATTATCTGCTTTCATTATATTGAGTGCAATAAGCATTATTCGAATTAATAGAGTTTGTCTTCGCCATCGGGGCGGGTGAAATACCATTTCATAAACCACATATACTGCTCTGGTTTTTGATTAATAAGAGCTTCGAGGCCTTGATTCATGGTTGTAGCATCAGCAACGGCATCTTTTGTTGGGTAATTTTCTAAGGCTGGGCCAATTGTAATCATGTATTTTTGTTTGTGTTCATCAAAGTAAACAAAAGTTGGAAGTGCAGCTGCTTTTCCCATTCGCGCAAGACGTGCGGTGGTGGTTAATGTCGATTTTTCGGTACCATAAAAAGGAGCAAACACTGCATTTTCACGGCCTAAATCCTCATCAGGTAAAAAAAACATTACTCGCTCAGGCGACATTGATTTCACCAGTTTTCGCAAACCTTCCTCACGTGACACCACCAAACTGGCTTGACGACACCGACAACGTGCAACCATCCAATCTATAACTGGATTCTTCGACGTTTTATAAGACCCAAAAATATCGTAATGCTTGCCTATTTGTGGCGAGGCAAACTCCAGCATCACGCTATGAGCTAAAAGCAATATTACTGTTTTATCTTTGGCTCGAACAGCATCAATATGTTCTTTACCATGAATTTCAGACATTGATGCAAGACGATTCTTTCCTGCAAAAAATATCAAACTGTAATCCACCAACGCACAGCCATAACTTTTAAGGTGCGCCAGTGCCATTTTGTTACGTTCTGCATCAGATAATTCTGGAAACGCTATACTTAAATTTGTTGAAACAATATGTTTACGTTTTTTATTATTGTTATAAATATATGCTCCCAGCTTATTGCCGATTGCATGGCGGATTGATGTTGGAAATAGCGACACAATTGCAGCAACTCCTAAGCCTAACCAGGTTAGCCAATATTTAGGGTGTAGCAAAGATAATGTAAACGGAAGTCCGCAGCGTTGTTGCATTGTCGAATAAACCTGAAAAAACCTAATTATAAATGATTAAAAAGACACCCCCCTACTTTTATGCGGTTTTGCAAACCTTCCCTTCTGATAGTTGTCACTATGCTCCAATATTCTCTCAGCAAAGCTCAGTACTTTTTGCTTTAAAAAGCGATAAAAGTAGGGGGGTGTCTTTTTATAATTTGTTTAACTGACTTCTCTGAATTTATGTTCCATATCATTTTTAGTAAAATAATTTTCCATCCACTTAGCGGCCTTTGTTACCTCAGCTTCAGGTCCTTTCAAGCCAAAATCAATCAACGCACCATTAGCCTCAGTACTCGGTAAGCTTGAGACACCGACACCTTCATAACTCTCAAGAATTTCATTCATCATTGGTAATAAACGACTCTCTGGAACATTCAATACATCCCAACGCCATTCAACATCAGGATGTTCAT
>CALJIH010000234.1 GCA_937974135.1 uncultured Cocleimonas sp.
CCGCTTTACCACTTCGATTTACTCCAATCACATATACGCCTAAAGCTTGGACTTTTTTGGCAGCGGCAGCACCTAAACTTCCTGGACCTATAACCACTAAGGTTTTACCAGCAATCGGCGAGGCATATAACGAATCATAAATGTTATTTCGTTGATTACTGACTACCGCCGGAATATGTGAGTGCAGCATTAACACCGCCATTAAACCAAATTCACCAGCCTTAGCGGCGTGAATCCCTTTGTTGTTAGTTAAGGTTAAACTCTCCGGCATCCAATCCATAGGGGTAAGATGCTCTACCCCTGATCCAGAGCAATGAATCCATTTCAATTTAGGTGCTAAAGTTGCAAGGTTTTCAGTAGGAAAATTCCAAGTCAACATGACATCAGAATTAGCTATTGATTTCTCGAAGTTGTCGGTATCCCAGTCTATAAAAAAATCTAATTTATCTTTTAAATCAGGAAACTCAAGCAATACTTCGTCTAAACGCTCTTGAGTAATGGTAAAAACTTCTTCACCTTCGGGTGTATTTGGAAAGGTTCCAGGTGCCCATCGATTGTTTTTAACATGAACTTTTATGGTCATTTTATAAAGCCTTTAATTGGCTGATAATTTTTTTATCTCGCTCGTCACCTTCAAGTTCATCCGCGGCAAAAATAATATCCATCACTTGATCATTTGTTTGTTCAAGCAATGCAAAATCATCGGCATCATCTTTTTTTTGAGGATGATTGATGACGTTATCGCTGCCATAAGTAGGAATGTGATTTGTTGCAAGTTCAGTCGGTTGGGGTGGGGGTGAGCCTTTTTGTAAAGCTCGAATAAAACGCCTAATTTGATGACGATATAAAGCGACACCTTTATCACCGGCGACTAAATTTTCTTTAGTATGATCGGATATCTTGCCCATGCCTTCGACAGCTTCAACATCACCAGGGCTTGCTTGTTTTTCATCATAAGTGCGATCAACAATTTCACCTTGCTCGATCATCTGCATGCCTTCGGGTGTGTTGTACTCATGAGGATCACCGCGTTCGCCAAAATTACCCCATGCAAATGCGATACAGTTTTCATCATCAACGGGTACTACCCAACGGGTAAATGCACTGCGTCCAAAATAACGTTCTTGGGTTCCATCAGCCGCAAATGCAGAACCTGCTTGAGTAAAATTAGGTAGAATTAACTCATTCACTCTAACCCAGATATTATCACCAACACGTCTCGATGCAGTGCCTAACACACGTTGTTTGTTGCGATGATAAAATTTGATGAAACCAAGTTTACCAAAACCGTCTGAAAACTGAGATTGATGTAAAAAGGCAGTATGCACGGGATCAACAATAGCATCTAACACTTGAATCCAATTGCAAGAAAAGGGCGCAGCGTATGGTGTCATGGTCATGCCAGGGATATCAAAAGTATCGTAAAAGGGAAAATCTGGCGTTTCTTCAGAAGGTCCGAGATAGGCGAATAACAAACCTTTAAATTCAATCACTGGATAAGCGCCGAGTTTCACGTTTTGTTTGACACGAATACCTGCTTCGGTCTCATCTTCTCCAGGTATTTCTAAAATAGTACCATCAACATCGAACAACCAACCATGATAACAGCAGCGTATTCCTTGATCATCACAACGTCCGTATTCTAATGATGCACGTCGATGAGGGCATTTCTTATGCACTAAGCCGTAATTTCCTGACTTGTCTTTAAACAAGACGAGTTCTTCGCCCATAATTTTAATCAGTTTTGGTTTGTCAGCGAGTTCACTAGTAATATGAATAGGGTGCCAATAACGGCGTAAATACTCACCGCAAGGGGTTTTAGGATCTGTTTGGGTCAGTTCTGTTAGCGATTCGCCTTCTCCAGTTTGTTGGTAACCGTTATACGAAGAAAAATCTGTTTTTACTGGAATATTAACTGCTGTCATGACAATGCTCTCATGAAAATTTAATTTTTTGATTTCAAAGACTCTGTTTGAGAATCGTCAATAGTTATAAACTTTTCCCATCAAAAACACCTATATCCGAAATCTTTTCTAGATCAAAATTTTCAAGACAACCCAAATTCACCCGATAATGTCCGGGCATCCGAAGGGTTTGATTAAATGTAAAAATCCCACACACTTTGCAGAAATAATGTTTCGCTACTTTATTATCAAATTCATACAAACCTAAACTATCATCTTGTTTAACAGAGTAATGTAGTTTCTCGGGTGAAATCACAAAATCAGTCATCACTGCGCCCTTACGAATGCAAATAGAGCAATTACAACGCAGGCCTGAATTTATTTCATCGTGCTTAAAATGGAAGCTGACATTACTGCAATGACAACTTCCCTTATAAGTTATCATCGTGTTTCATCATCAAACTGTTTGAACAATACGGATGTATCAGCACGTGCATAACCACGTTTTTGGAGATCAGCATATTTTGCATCAACTTGTTTAGCGGTTGGAAGGTCAATACCAAGTTTTTCAGCTTCATCAAAACAAATGCCTAAATCCTTTCTCATCCAATCAATCGCAAAACCGAGATCAAATTCGTTATTCATTGCTGTCTTAGTACGATTTACCATTTGCCAAGAACCTGCTGCACCGTGTTGTAAAACATCTAACATCATCTCTGGTTCTATATCTGAAGCTTTAGCTAAACGCCATGCTTCTGATAAACCTTCGAGTAAGCCTGCGATACAAAGCTGATTTACCATTTTTAAAACTTGGCCTTTACCAGATTCGCCAATTAAAGTGGTTGCCTTAGCATAAGAATTCATAACATCTAGGCATTTATCAAAAGTGCTTTGATCGCCTCCCACCATTATCGTCAATACACCCCCTTCGGCACCAGCTTGGCCACCTGAAACAGGTGCATCAAGGAATTCCATATTGAGCTCTTTGGCTTTCGCATATAGCTCACGAGCAACGGTTGCTGATGTTGTAGTATGGTCAATGAGTAATGCACCCGGCTTAGCCGCAGCAAATACTTTAGCGTAAATTTCACGAACATCATTGTCATTACCTGCACAACTTAAAACGATATCAGCATTTTTAACCGCCTCTTCAACAGTTGCTGCAAATTGACCTTCGTATTCCGTCACCCATTTTTCGGCTTTAGCAGTAGTACGATTATAAACAGTGACATTATAATCTGCGTTTTTTGCAAGAAAGCCAGCCATTGGGTAACCCATGGTGCCTAGACCTAGAAATGTTAAATTTTGTTGTGGCATTTTGATACTCCTGTATTTCTGCTACGCACTATTTTATAAATAAATTTGCAATAGTACTTAGTGTAGTTTGAAATACCAAAAAGTCAGAGCTTTTAGTGTTTTTGTCTTTGAAATCAGTTGAAAATTAATGCTTAAATACCTTCACTATAATTTCTAGCAAAGCTTTAATAATAGGATCTTCCTCACGAGAATTGAGATAAGCAATTCTTAACGGCAAAGAAAAAGATTCTCTTGGGTATATCGCTATTTCATCATTTTCAAATAATTTTTCTGCTTCATCGTCGCGGATAAAAGCAATACCTACACCTGATTTAATTAAAGCAATGGTCGAGTCTTCAGTAGCGCTGGATGTAATCCAGTTTGGTTCGATATTACTATTCTCAAAAAGACGCTTGATAAATCGATGGTATATACATAAGGGTTCTGGATAAATCCAAGGAAGCTTTAAAAGATCTTTCTCTTCTGCATTTTCTAATTGTTCTTTCCACTTGGGAGATGCTGCGATAACGGCATTAGTTGTAAAAAGCTCTTTGTAACCAATTTCTTCAAGATAGCTATCACCAGAAAAAAAACTCACGTCCAATTGTCCGGAACTGACTTTTTTAAGCAACTCTGTACTACTTCCTTGTGTAAGTTGGATCTTGAGACTGGGATATTTTGATAGTAGACAATGATGCCACTTCGCTAATTTTAAATAATCGGCGTCAGTATTCAGCCCAATTTTTGCTTGGCCTGTAAGAATACCCTGAAGTGTTTGCGCTTTTAACTTTAAATCATTGCTGGCATTTAAAACTAATTGTGCTTTTTCACGCAAGGTAATGCCATTATCCGTTAAACGCATGCCTTTTGGCGTACGATCAAAAAGTTTGATTTCAAGTTGTTCCTCAAGTGCTTTTATATGAGCACTTACCGAAGGTTGGCTAGTAAATAAACGCTCTGCTGCTTGTGTGAGATTGCCTGTATCTGCAACAGTTACAAAAGATTTTAATTGATATAGTTCCATATCTTTACCTCACAAAATTTCAACTTGTTGAGCCATTGTTAAAAAACATCATTAATGATGTCATCATTTTTAATGATGGACAATCGGGATTCCTGATAGATAGCTTCTGATAAAACGATTGGATCGTTTTCTTATTGAGGCGTTAAATGAATGCATGGTGTATCTGAAGTGGTAGATCATAATTAAGGGGGTCTTGATGGCTAATTCAAAGCACAAGGCCTCCAACCATTTAACTAAATATGACGGAGGTCGATTATGTCGGTTTGCATACAACAAGATAAGTATAAAAAGAATCAGTTTTGGACATATTGCGCAACTATTGATAGCAATTCATCATTTTCTTCGTTTACTTTGAAACAATGGAAATTTATCAAAACGATAAAACTATGGAAAAATCGTTATCGACAAAGAAAGATATTAGCAAGTCTTGATCAAAGAGTACTGGATGATATTGGTATAACTTATAGGCAAGCTTTACAAGAATCTGCAAAACCTTTCTGGAAATAAAAGACTACTTTATAGTTATCAATGGCTTATATTTGTTCAAATATAAGCCATTATTTTTTTAAGTCATAAATTCAACTTGCAAAATTCATCATAAACACGTCAAATAGACAGCTCGAACCCCCACAAGGAGAGTGTAAATGACTAAGTTTTTTCTTGGATTTTTTAGTTTTGGCTGGCTTAGAGGCTTTGATTTTTTACCGCCACTATTGCTACGTTTATTTTTAGCCCCTTTATTATGGGTGTCTGGCAGTAGCAAACTCGGAATTTCTTTTGATCCATTTACCCTGATGAATACAGATAACGCTGTTTTTCAAGCGACTGCTGCTGGTATAGCAAAAATTCCCTTTATTCCTGATGCCTTAACCAATCTATTAACCATGTCTGTTGGTATTCTAGAAGTGGTAGGAGCTTTCTTGTTACTGATTGGTTTTGCAGTGCGTTGGATTTCATTGCCTTTGCTCGCGCTAATCCTCATGACAGCATTTTTAGCGCTTAATGGTGAAAATATCATCGATGCCATTAAAGGTTTATTCAACACTTATGGTTATACCGATATGAATGACTCTCCATTCACAACTTCATTGGTGTACTTCATCATGTTATTAACTCTGTTCTTTATGGGAGCGGGACGTTTCTTCAGCGTCGATTGGTTCTTATATCGTCGTATGAACAAAAAAATTATAGCGTCTGATGCAGCTAAATCTGCAGCTCAAGTGAGAAAAGAAGCCAAAGCTGATCCATTTGATTTAGATAATACAACTGACTGATTGCGTTAGTTCAATAATTAAAAAGGACGCTTAAGGCGTCCTTTTTTAATTGTTTAAGAGATAATGAGTTTATACGTTTAAAAACGCCAAAAAGTAGGGGGGTGTCTTTTTAAAGAGTTCTAACGTTTTAATAGCACATAAACAGCGCCTGTGCCCCCATCTTTTATTTTTGCAGAGTGAAACGCTAATACTCTCTCGTGTTCAATTAACCAATGATTGATATAGGTTTTCAGTATTGATTTTTGTTTTCCAGAGCTTAAACCTTTACCATGGAT
>CALJIH010000235.1 GCA_937974135.1 uncultured Cocleimonas sp.
CTATCCAGTTGAGCTACAGGCGCAAATCAAGAACTACCCATTTACATTGAAACTTTCTTAAATTGGTCGGGGTAGAGAGATTCGAACTCCCGACATCCTGCACCCAAAGCAGGCGCGCTACCAGACTGCGCTATACCCCGACACCACTACTTAAGATAGCATCGTTCCACCTTTTACGGCAGAGCGCGAATAATACGCATCAATCATATTTCCGTCAAGCCTTGATAAGCGAGATATGACTACTTATTTCTATTGTCGAACATGAGCTTTGCATGAGAAAATAATACGTTAGCTTTTAAACATTACAGAATAAGCAAAAGAGCAAATTAAACACTGAAAAAGACACCCCCCTACTTTTTGATGCTTTTTCAGAGTGATGTAAATTTAAATCAAAGAAAGGCTCATTAGTGAAACCAAATAATATGCAATACACCTTACTTCATACAGACAAATCAACAGACAACTTAGCGCGACGTGGTGAAGTAAGTTTTCCAAGAGGCACCATTCAAACACCAACGTTTATGCCTGTTGGAACATACGGCACAGTCAAATCCATGAAACCTGAGGAAATCGAAGGCTTGGGTGCAGAAATTATTCTGGGGAATACGTTTCACCTAATGTTAAGACCTGGAACAGAGATCATCAAACAACACGGTGATTTACACGATTTTATGAATTGGAAAAAACCCATTTTGACAGACTCAGGTGGGTTTCAAGTTTTTTCACTTGCAAAAATGCGCAAAATCACAGAAGAAGGTGTACATTTTCGCTCACCAGTAAATGGCGATAAAGTGTTATTATCGCCTGAAGTTTCGATGCAGATCCAGCGCGATTTAGGCTCGGATATTGTAATGATTTTTGATGAATGCACACCTTATCCAGCAGGTATTACAGAAGCACGCGAATCAATGGAGTTATCATTACGCTGGGCTAAACGCAGTAAAATTGAACATGGAGATAGTCAATCTGCACTATTCGGAATCGTACAAGGTGGCATGCATGGAGAACTCCGAGAGATCTCTGCGGCAGGGTTGATCGACATTGGTTTTGATGGCTATGCAGTAGGTGGTCTTTCGGTAGGAGAACCAAAAGATGAACGCGATCATGTATTAGAAGTAACCACACCACTTCTACCTGCAGACAAACCTCGTTATCTTATGGGAGTAGGCAAACCAGAAGATATTGTCGAATCAGTAAAACGCGGCATCGATATGTTTGATTGTGTGATACCCACTAGAAACGCACGCAATGGGTTTTTATTTACGCGATTCGGTGAATTAAAACTGCGTAATAGCAAACATCAAAATGACACCAATCCGATTGATTCGCAATGCGGATGCTATACCTGTCAACATTATTCACGGTCTTATTTACGTCATCTCGATAAGTGTAAAGAAATGCTAGGTGCGCATTTAAATACGATTCACAATTTGTATTACTATCAAGAGCTAATGCGAGGCATTCGTGAGGCGATTGAGAATGATCGTTATGACGAATTTGTCACTGAGTTTTATGCTTTACGTGAAAACAAAGATGGTGAGATTTAGCCATTTTTTAAACGTTTTACTACTTAAAAAAAGACACCCCCCTACTTTTTGGCAGTTTTGCAATCTTCACTCACAAAAAAGCCGCATCAAATGCGGCTTTTTTAATAAGTGTATTAAAACAGTCTAATTATATTCCAGTCTTAACACCTAGCTTGTCTAATACATCAATCGTAATACCACCAGTCGCTAAACCGTTATCTTTCTGGTATTTCTCAATCGCAGACATAGTACCTTTACCAACCGCACCATCGATTGGGCCATTGTAAACACCGTTGTCTTTCAGCGCTTGCTGGATTCGCTTATTAATATCAGGACCCATGTTTGTTCTACATAGAATCGGACGCCACTCTAAACGCTCAGGCGCAACTTTAACTCGCTTTTCAACCGCACTGTATTCAGCTTGAACTAGTTGACGAATTTCTTTTGCTGGCTCTGCAACGTTTTTAACTTTGATTAACTTAGCTACAGGTGGAACTTTGTTCTCTTCAACAGTAGCAGGTGAATCAACAACAAGCTTCTTCAACTTTTCAAATTTAGCTGGAATCTCTTTCAAACAGATCTGATTACCTGTGTAAGTACCACCGTTTGAAGCAGAGCCTGCAGTCCATGTGAAACTTGCATCAGCTACTTTGTTTGTTACTTTAACTGTTTTGTATTCAGCAGGAATCTTAACCTTATCAATAGTTGCATCACTAACAAGTTTGTTAACCTTAACTGCTCTTGTTTCTTCAGGCACTTGAACTAAATCAATGGCAGACGCAGCTTTCAAAACTTTCTTAGAAACAGTTTTATATACAGCAGGCACTTGAACTAAACACATGATCTCGCCAGTGGAATAATCAATTTTTTGTATTGGACCTTCACCTTTTTTCCAAACGGCCTTTGCAGGTTCAACTTCAATTCGCTCTTCGATTGTTTCGTATTCAGCAGGGCGATAAACTTTCTTTTGACTTGCTTGAACAACGACAACTGTTTCTTCAGTTTCTTCAAACTGAGCAGGTGCAATTTTAATTTCTTCAGATTCTTCTTTTACGAGAACTTCTTTAGTTGTTTCTTCATACTTAGCAGGGTTGAAATACTCTCTGTAACATGCACCAACTGCAGCTCCTTCAAGACTAACACCATTAGTCTTTGCACCAGCTAATAGTGCTGGACTTGCAGGTATTCCTTTATTCCCAAGATCTGTTACCCAAACAGTACTTGCTTTAGAAACTTCAACTTCTTCGATTTCTTCACGGAACTTAGTAGGTACTACTTTAATTTCTGTAAAGGCTTCCTTTTCCACAACTGACGTTTCAGCCGTATCGAACACTGCTTCAGTTACAGATACTTTTTCTGAAACTGGCTTTACTAATAACTGTTCAGTTTTTGTTTCCCACTGTGCAGGAACAATCACTTTTGCGTAACACTCACC
Organism: uncultured Cocleimonas sp.; assembly: GCA_937974135.1. Classification (GTDB taxonomy): domain Bacteria; phylum Pseudomonadota; class Gammaproteobacteria; order Thiotrichales; family Thiotrichaceae; genus Cocleimonas. The sequence continues at coordinate 2,962 of CALJIH010000235.1, forward strand.
TGGCTTAGCATCAGGTAGTACATCTGTCGCATCAATTCTATCGTGAGACGCAGCCATCGCATGAGAAGCTGGTAGCATTACAGCTAACACAGCTACTGAGGCAAAATTCTTAATTAACATTTTAAACTCCTGTAAAATTCATCTTTAAATTCATATTTGCTTTACACGTCATTCTTATTGTTTAGCCCACGAATCTGAATTCGAGCTGAATAACCGACGTTGCAAGGATAATCCATTCATACCAAATGAGCAACCGTCTATCTGTTGCGGGCTATTGATCATTTTTATAATTTTAACCAATTAATGAAATTTAATTGATTATTTTAAGTCATTCAATTTAGCTATTTAGTTCAAAAGAATCTAGCAAAAAATACCAAAAAGAGACACCCTATCTGTTTCAGACGTTTTTAATTTCAAAAATATTGCACTTATTTTATTTTGATTATCTAAATAGACTTATTGGAGTAATTGATAACAAACCTCTGACATTTATGTAACCAGCAATGCTTACCAGTAACGCACCCAAGAAAGTGCCTATTACAATTAACATCAAGTTAATTGCAGGGGTTAAATTAAACAATGTATACGCGGCAACATTTGCAGCTGTTATTGCCAAGACACCTGCCAAGAAACCCGCTAATCCTCCCACTAGTGCAAACTCCAGTAAAAGATTTTGACGCAGTAAAGATCGACTCGCACCTAGGGATTTATAAATCGCAATCTCTTTTCTGCGCAATGCCTTTTGAGACTGCAGTGCTGAAAATAGCACAACCACACCTGCCACCAAGGTAAACAAGAATATTGCTTGGACTGCAAAAGCGGCTTTATTAATCAAACTTCTAACCTGCATTAAAATTGCACTTATATCAATATCAGTTACGCTAGGGAAATTTTTGATTAACTTTGTGAGCGTCTCACTATTTCCTTCAGGCAAGTGAAGGCTAGTGATTAACGTTTTTGGATATCCATCAAACACTGTAGGTGCTGCTAATACATAGAAGTTTGGTTTCATACTATCCCACTGAACAGCACGAATACTGGTGACAGTTTCACTTAACTTTTTTCCAGCAATATCAAACGTCATTACATCCCCAATTTTGATGCCTAAGTTTTGAGCAATATCAACTTCTATTGAAAACCCATTCTCCTCATCAATTTTGAACCATTCCCCTTGCTTAATAATATTACCTTCCGGAATTTCAGTACTGGACGATAAATTAAATTCGCGAATCAATAGTCGCTGAGCATATTGATTTTCTGCATAAGCTTGATCTCCTGGCGAAACGGGTTTGTTATTTAGCTCGACCAAACGTCCTCTGATCATTGGATAAATAGGTGTAGTGATATTATCTTTTGCTAATAATTCTGTAATTGGCTCAACATCTTGAGGTTGAATATTAATTAGGAAATGATTGGGTGCATCCTCAGGCAAACTCGCTTGCCAACGGTTGATTAAATCACTTCGTAAACTCGTTAATAACAGTAGGCTGAACAAACCTACACCAAACACCACAATCATTAATGACATTCGGCGATTTACTTTTGGTAGTCGCCAACGCTCACCGAATTTTCTAACAAGTTTCAACATTAATACCGCAACTATCCAAATCACGAATAATGAAATCGATACTGCAGCCAATAAATAGGCGCTTAACTTTAGGTCCGAGGTTTGCAACCACATCAAAGCAAATACGGCGATAGTCAAACTTAAAAATGAAAAAAGTAATGGCGTTTTAGAAGCCTGACTTGATCTTTGTAATATCTGAATAGGTGCAGTTTTTATCAGCTGTAATAATTGCGGTGCTGAAAAACCCAAAGCCATGATTAAAGAGGTAGCCAACCCAATAAAAACGGGTAAAAAGCCTGCTGGAGGTAAATCTTGCCCAACGAAGTCTTGTAAATATCCTGCCAAATAGAATTGAATAAAATACCCAATAATTGCACCAACAATACCCGCAATTATTGCCACCGACACCAAAGCACCTAAATAACGACTGAGTATTTGCTTACGCGATGCGCCCATCGTTTTCAAAACTGCAACTGATGAGATCTCATGCCGAGTTAAACTGTAACTACTTAATGCAATACCAGCACCAGCCAAAATTACAGCTAATAATGAAGCCATCTTCAAAAAACGCTGACCTCTTTGCAAAGCTTGCTGCACTGCAGGCAAGCCATCATCTAATGTTCGAACCCGCTCATGTTGTTGAAGTTTGGGTTTTAACCATCCTGTAAATGATTTAACTGTTGTCTCTTCACCGGCAAATAAATAACTGTAACTAGCACGACTACCTTCAGTAAGTAATCCAGTTGCAGTTAATTGTTCCAAGGGCAAAAGCATTTTAGGTGCAAATTGAAATGAATTACTTGCCTGATCAGGCATTTTACGAATAATTTTAGCCAGTGTGATTTGAGACTTTCCTAAGCGCGCTTGCTCACCAGATTTAGCCTCTAACGCTACGAATAAACGTTCATCGGCCAATACTTCATTGTTCTGCAAGCTATCCATACGAGTCGTTTCAATATCACCCATTCTTTCGATACTGGTTTCGACTTTACCTAATAACGGATAATCTTTTGACACAGCTTTTATCTGTGCCAATTGAAACTTTTCACCTTTTGAAATCATGCTTGGGAAGCTGATTACTTCGGCAGACGACAAACCGCGTTGCGTTGCCTCTGTTAAATAAAGCTTATTAATAGGCCTGCTTGAAACGATAACGAGATCACCACCCAGTATTTGAATAGCTTGAGAATTCATTGCTCTATCAGCACGTTCTGTAAAAAATCCAACCGAAGTAACTGCGACTACCGCCACTAATAACGCCAAAAACAACAAACGCATTTCGGCCAAACGCCAAAAATGTTTTATTTCTTTGAATAGCTTAATAAAAAGAGACATATCAGGACGCGATCTTAGATTCATTCATACTCTTTCGAGCATTCATTATCTGTCCCGCATCAATTCGATAATGCGTTTGACACCTATCAGCCAAGGCATCGTCATGAGTGACTAATACCAAGGTCGTATTGTTTTGTTGCTGCATTGAAAACAATAATTCAATAATTTCATTTCCGGTATTGCTATCTAAATTCCCCGTTGGTTCATCTGCAAATAAAATTATGGGGTTTGAAACAAATGCTCTTGCTAATGCAACTCTTTGTTGCTCTCCACCTGATAACTGAGTCGGTAGATGAGCCATACGATGCTCCAGTCCTACCTCTTTCAGAGCATCTTCCGCGCGCGCTCGTATGTCATTATTTTTAAGGGACAAATTACCATCCAATTCAAGTGGCAGCATGACATTTTCAAGTGCCGTTAAATTATCCATAAGATGAAAAGATTGAAAAACAAAACCCACTTTTCCTAATCGTAAAGCAGCGCGTTGATCTTCATCCAAACTTGATAAGTTTTGATCTAATAAGATTACTTCACCGGATGTCGGCACATCCAAACCTGCCAATAATCCGAGTAATGTTGTTTTTCCAGAACCTGAAATTCCAGTGATCGCCACTGACTCTCCTTGGCTCACTTTAAACTTGATATCCTGAAGTATCTGTAGCATTTCTTTTGAATTTGCATCTGTAGAACCTTGTTGTGAAACGACTAAACTTTTATTTAAATCTTTTGCTTCAATTACGATAGAATTTTTTATCATTTATACTGTCTACAGGTTATAGGGATATTAGGAAGTTCTAATCAAGTCTAGTAGGTATAAGCTTGATAATACACCTTGTAATTTAATCAGAGACTCCTTGGAGTAAAAACTATGGGATTCGTTCCACACCTTTTCAAGAAAACATCAATTTTAATCGGGCTTTTATGCTTGATTATATTTACTTCTAACACTTTTGCGAAAACTAATCCTACTACGAAAATATTAGTTTGGGGTGATAGCTTGAGTGCTTCATACCGAATTCCTGTTGAAAAAGGCTGGGTGAATCTATTACGACAGAAATTAGGTGAAGGCTTTCAAATTATTAACGGAAGTATTAGTGGTGAAACCACACAGGGTGGCTTAAGTCGTTTTTCAAGTGCTTTAGAAACACACAAACCAGATTTAATCGTTTTAGAGCTGGGTGCGAACGATGGTCTTCGTGGTATCTCACCCAAAGTTACCAAAAAAAATCTAGAGCAAATGATTCTTCAATCAAAACAAGCCAAAGCTGATGTGATGCTATTAGGAATGAAAATCCCACCAAATTATGGCCCCATTTATACAGAAAAATTTGAAGCACAATTTGCACAGTTAGCAAACGATTATAAATTGCCGTTTATCCCTTTTTTCTTAGAAAAAATCATTCGTGATGCGACGCTATTTAAAGCTGACCGATTACACCCTACGGCAGAAGCACAGCCAATAATTTTAGAATCTATTCTCCCTACATTAAAAAAAGCGCTGGGAATCAAAGAAGAGAGCAATATAGAAGAAGAAACAATCAAGAATCCAGCTTAAAACTTCTTTGCTCAGATGATACTGGGCATATAAACGCTAAGGATTTTGCTTGAAGCTGTAAATCAATATGATCGGAATACTGACCTGATCCATGCAACCTATCACCAACCACAGGAAATCCGATGTTTGCTAAATGCTTGCGAATTTGATGTTTACGACCAGTTTCGATTTGTACTTCTAATAAGGAAGAATTCTCTGTTTCATTGAAGCTCAACATTTCTACATAACTAATGGCTGTTTTTTTATCAATATCGCTATCGAGCTTTAACTTTTTGCCTGAAGAACTCCTTCTTGAGAAATCACCTTCCACTTTTACTTGATAACATTTTTCAATTTGTCTGTTTTCAAATAATTTTGAAAATTGTTTAGCCACATTCTTTTTATGCGCCAAAATTATCAAACCATTCGCTGCTCGATCTAAACGATGCACAACAAACGCAGGACGCTCAGGTTCAAGATGCGTTTCTGCCCAACGATATATTGTACTGTGATCACCCCATTTTGAACCTTGTGACAGCATCCCTGATGGTTTATTCCAAATACTGTATTCACCAAAATCTTTAATCAAAATAGCTTCAGGCGTTACGCTGTTCAAGACATTCTCGTCGAAATAAAAATGTAGTATTTCATTTGATTTTAAAATCTTCTTAGCACGACGAAGGCGCTGGATATAACTGTTATTTAGTCGTTTACTTGGGTCGATTTCTTCATCTTTTTGATCTTTTCGGCGTTCTAACCAAACACAACCTTTTTGCATATATTGTTTAATTTTTTGCTTAGATATTCCCGAAGCTTCGGCTAAACAAGCAACAGCAGTAACACCATCAATATTTATTGGAATATGAAATTCCTGTTTAGCAGACATAGTTGTATGGATATTTTGGATAGTTAAAAAGACAACTTTGTTGGACTCTTGTTCTAAGCTTAATCGAAGTATGTCGAATATACCCCTCTACTTTTGAATGAAAACACATTTTTGTTTTCAAAAAACGTAGTATGAATTTATGCATAGCTAAGCACTTTCGAAAAAAAATATTGCTTAGAAAAACACAGAGAGTTTATGGGAGACTCGTTTTCTAGGATTAAATAACTCATAAAATGATCATCAAAATGCTTTAATATTTTGGCAATTCCAACAATCAGAAAACCGCGCTGAATGCTTTTCACCACAATTTTCACAAGTCCAATTATCTTCTTCAGCACATTTATTTTTCGATTCAGTAATCAGTTGCTTTGCCCACATTTCGTGCATAGCGTCTACCACCCATAATTCCGGCCAACAGACACCCATCGGAATCTCACCAGAAATAGAAGCAAGCCGATCATTTTTAATCACGCATTCAATGTCTTTTGCTTCTAGGATATTTTTCAAATGGTGAAGATAAATTATATCTTCAGAAGTAAAAACCATCTTCATTTTTATACTCAATCATATGATAAATATGAAATTTTTATTAAGCCATTATTAAGTTACAAAGTGATATTATCTTTTACACAAGATAGTTGCTTGACTAATTAAACACGAAATCTTAAATACATAATACTAACAATATAGGCACAAAGGCTATGAAAATAAAACGATACAGAGTGGTTGCCATTGGAGCTAAAACACCTGATATTCTTTCTAAAGTGACGCAATCCCTGTCTATGAATAATTATGAAATTGAAACTATTTCATCATTACGTTTAGGCCATAGCATAGTTGTCGTTTGTATTGTTGAAGCAATTGCGGATAAGAAGGCAATCAAAAACTGTTTACAAGGTATCGTTAATGAATACAACATGAAATTGATTGTTGATAAATGCAAAAAGGGGAAATTCAAATTTATAAAATCGGATGCTTATATGCGCATTCGAGGAAATCACGAAACTGGCATTAAAGCCTATATTATCTCCGAATTAATTAATTCTGGATTAGACATACATGGCTTAGAATCCGAAGCGTTAGATATTGAAGAAAATGAGAAGTTTGTAATGAATATTAAAGGTCAGGCGATGCAGGGCATTGAAAGCCTCTCAATCAGTGCAGATAAATTAAATAAACAAGGAATAGAAACCACTGTTGCTACAGATTGGAAATTACTCGTCTAATATCTTACATATAGTTAGACATTTAAAGCCCTGAACAATAGCTATTGTCCAGGGCTTCTTTTTTAGATATTGATCTTTATTTTCGAATACCTTCTACAGATAAAGTCATTTCAACAATCGCTGATTTAGGCCCAAGACTCTTTTTTACACCAAAGTCAGCCATTGCAAATTTCGTTGTACCTTCAAAACCTGCTCTGTAACCACCCCACGGATCTTTACCTTCACCGATTTTTTCTACAGCGATTTGGATTGGCTTAGTCACGCCCAATAAGGTTAAATTGCCTGATAACATGCTTCCGTCAAATGACGTACTTTCAAATTTTGCCTCTGGAAAACTATCGACACTTAAGAAGTCACCACTACGTAGATGTTTATCACGCTCTGCATGATTAGAATCAACACTAGCAGTATTAATTGTTACTGAAACTTTTGCTTTACTTAAATCGTTTGCGTCGTAAGTAAACTTTCCATCAAAATCATTAAAACGTCCATACAACCAGCTATAGCCTAAATGCTGTACTCTAAACTGGATAAATTGATGCGCGCCTTTTTTATCAAACGCATAATCAGCAGCTTGAGCAGTAAATGATGCACCTAATAATCCTGCTGTTAACAGGGTAGTTGCTAAAGTAGATGTAATAGTTTTTGCTAATGTTAATTTTTTCATTTCATTTCTCCATCAATTAATTAAATTTTTCATTCCTAATACTTGAACACTTTTAAACTCTGTTTGTTAATCTAAACCAAGCATTCTTTTTAACGTTCTATCCTTATACTTAAAATGATGCACCAGCGCTGCCATAGCATGCATTGCAACTAAAAGAATAAAACCTAAACCAAGCCACTTGTGAATATCACCTGCTAGTTCGCCTCCGTCATCACTATCTGAGAACAATGCGGGAATCTCAAACAATCCAAATACATCAACACCTTGACCTTTTGCAGTGGATACTAAATACCCACTTACCACCATGATGAATACCAACAAGTAAAATAAGTAGTGAGTTGCGGACGCCAGTTTATTCATACGCATATCATCAGGGTTTAGATGTTTAGGTTTAACCTGAGAAACATTCCATAGCAAACGAAAGACCATCAGAGCACCAATAATAATACCGACTGCGCGGTGATAATCTGGAGCAGTTTTATACCATGAATTGTAGTAATCCAAACCCACCATCCAGTCGCCAACAAAGTACATAGCTATCAAGGCAATCGCCATCATCCAATGTAAGATTATTGAGATCCAACCAAAGCTATTTTTTGTATTTTTCAAACTCATGGCAATAAACGTTAAAACCGACCGTTTCTATAATCAGCAAATGCCTGCTGTACTTCTGCTTCGGAATTCATCACAAACGGCCCTCCTCGAGCAATGGGTTCGTTCAGTGGTTTAGCCGAAATCACAATGAATCGAGACTGATTTGTTTTACTTATGACAGAAATTTGATCGCCGCGCTCCAAAATACCGATATTTTTTTCAGCCAGTAATTGTGCTTCCTCACCTATGCTTAATTCTCCATCGATGACATAAATGAACGAATTATCATCTGCATCTATTGTTTGCTGAAACGCTTGTCCTGACTTCAGCGAAACATCCATAAACAAAGGGCTGACATAGGTATTTTTTACAGGACCTTGTGTGCCCCTTTCAGTGCTACCCGTTATCACACGAATCTCTGTGCCATTTTCCCAACGCTCTATAGGGATTTCTGCTTTTGAAAACTCTTGATAGGCAGGTTCTGTCATTTTATCCATAGCAGGTAAATTCACCCATAATTGAAAACCAGATAACAATCCATCTTCTTGTTCTGGCATTTCAGAATGCACAATGCCTTTTCCCGCGGTCATCCATTGTACACCGCCTGCCTCGATGATTCCTTCATTGCCGGCATTGTCTTTATGGCGCATTTTACCCGCTAGTAAATACGTTACTGTCTCAAAACCACGATGTGGATGCGATGGAAAACCACCAATATAATCATTAGGCTCATCTGATCCGAATGCATCTAACAGCAAAAAAGGATCAATATAGTTTAATTGCTGAGTGCCAATTAAACGTGTCATATTTACTCCATCGCCATCAGAAGTGTTCACGCCAGATATTTGACTTTGCAATTCTTTAATTTTCATAACTAACCACATCAAACAAGTTTTGAGATGTTATGACTATAATAATTTTACAAAAAAGAATAAACACTAGTATTTAGAAATCATTGTTCTAAAATATAGAATTATTAAAAGCAACGCGACAATGATATGGGTCAACTTGAAGATATGCAGGCGTTTGTCAGAATAATTGATGCTGGTGGAATTGGCCTAGCGGCTGAGCAAATGGATATCGCAAAATCTGCAGTGAGTCGTCGACTTTCAGAACTCGAAAATCGTTTAGGCGTCACCCTAATCAATAGAACAACGCGTAGTTCTAAACTCACAGAAGCGGGGGAAAACTACTACACCAGATCACAACAATTGCTTAATGATATTAACGAATTAAACAATCTCACATCCGATCCAAATTGTGCTTTAAATGGTAAATTAAGAATATCGGTACCCTTATCATTTGGACTACTTCATTTAACCTCGGCTATCGAACAATTTACCCGAGAACATCCTGAACTGAGTCTAGACATTAATTTCAGCGACAGAGAAACAGATCTAATCGAAGGAGGATTCGATCTCGCATTTAGAATCGGAGATTTACAAGACTCCAGTTTAAAAGCTAGAAAAATTTCACCCATTAAACTAATAATTTGTGCAAGTCCTGCTTATTTAAAAAAACATGGTACACCTAAAAGTCCAGAGGAACTTAGACAGCACCAGCTTCTTAAGTACACTTTATATGAGAACAATCACTGGAAGTTAATCGATAAAAAAGGTCGCACACATACTGTTCCTATAAAGTCAGCAATAACGGCTAATAATGGAGATTTCTTAAATGCTATGGCAATTTCGGGTCGGGGGATTATTATCCAACCAACGTTCATCGATTGGGAGGCACTTGCACAAAAGCAGTTAATTCCAATTTTAAGCGACTACAAACTTCCAGAAATTAATGCCTATGCCGTTTATCCACATACCCGATTTGCCTCAAGAAAGGTGCGTTTATTTATCGATTTTTTGAGTGAACGATTTGGTAATAACCCCTACTGGGATCAAAAATACAGTTAAAAGACACCCCCCACTTTTGCATTAAAATACGTTTTTGTTGTTTAAAAACGTTGAATAAATTAGGTAAAGCTAGGGATTTTTAATTGCACCAGGTTTGCAAGTTATACCAAGTGAGTTTATTTGCGAAATAAACTTTTAAGTAAGCCTTTAGATGGTTTTTCATCTTCGAAATCAAAATCTGATTCTGACTCACCCGCTGCATTAAGCAAACCAAGGTTTAATGAAACATTATAAAAAGAAAAGATAAAACGTTGCGGTATATTGGTTAATTTTGATAATTCGATGAGCGAGATGGGTTTCGTTTGTAGCACCTTAGTTATTTCATCATTTTTCGGAATTAAATGAAAAATACTCGGATCAATACCATCCCTTAAAGAAACTTGTCTATTTAAATCAAAGCCAATGGGTAATCGACCTTTTGCAGTCAACAAAGTGGTTGTTGCAATAAATGATTCAATCGAATGCGCGCATTCTTGGTGTTTTCTTACCAAAGCTCTGTGACTTTTTATTTCTCCATAATCTAGTTTAGCCTGATCAATGCTTTTCACTATATTGGGGTTTC
>CALJIH010000236.1 GCA_937974135.1 uncultured Cocleimonas sp.
TGTGCTTCAGCTGAACTTACTAATGTTTTTACAACTGGTTTTGACCATTTGTCAGAAGTTGATGCAATCAAGGCAAGTGATGTTATTCCACCTAAACCTTTTACAATTTTGCGTCTTTGCTTATCCATAATCTCCCCTTTATTTCACTTAAGCTTTACATTTTCGATTTTATCCTAATGAAAAAGTTTACACAAGACTTGATAAAGTTAAATTTTCACTTAATTAACAGATGTTATGAACTCAGTTATTTCAAGATTTAGAAAATCTTTGTCTTACGACCTCGTATAAGCAAACCCCCGTCGCCACCGACACATTCAAACTAGACACCTGTCCTGCCATCGGAATAGAAACCAAGGTATCGCAATGTTCTTCTGTCAATCGGCGTAAGCCTTTACCTTCGGCACCCATCACAATCGCACTCGGTGTTTTGAAATCGTAAGTGTATAAATCACCCTCGGACTTATCACTGGTACCAATAAACCAAATACCTTCTTTCTTGAGTTTTTCAATGGTGCGTACAAGATTGGTGACTTGTATAAATGGCATAGTCTCAGCTGCGCCAGAAGCCACTTTACGCGCCGCAGGTGTTAAGCCAACGGCATTATCTTTGGGTGCGATGACGGCATGCACACCCGCACCTTCAGCAGTGCGCAAACAAGCACCAAGATTATGCGGATCTGTCACTCCGTCTAAAACCAGTAAAAGTGGGGGGGTGTCTTTTAGATTAGCGATTAAATCAAGCAGATCGTTTTCATCATAGGCTTTTGGCGCATTGTATTCTGCCACCACACCTTGATGTTGATGCGTTTTTGCCATTTTATCTAATTGCGCAGTATCTGCACGATTAGATATTAGCCCACGTTTTTGTGCTTTATTGATGAGTTCTTTGACGCGCTGATTGCGTTTATTTTCGGCAATCCAAACCTGCACAATATTATCAGGATCATTCTTTAGTGCAGATTCAACCGCGTGGATGCCATTTATCAATGTTTTCATAATTACTTAGCTATTCAGCTTATCCTTACTTGAGCCAATAACTGCGTTAGAAAATGCTCGAGTATATTTATTCACTTGCGCTTTTCTGTCTTGTTCTTGACTCAAGTAAGAACAATCTAAGCAGCGACCTTAAAAAATAATCTAATTACTTGAAAGATCCAATTTGTTTTAGATTTTGGCTACCAATCGAACCTTCTTTGTAACAAGAAAACCAATCTGCAGCATTGGGTATATTCCCCATTTGTTGTTCTGCTTGTTGCGCCGCTTCGCGTGATTCCCAATAAACAATATCAGTATAGCCGTCACCAATAGCATCTTTATGGATATCCCATTGAATAAAACCTGGTTGTTTATTCATCCAGCTTTCGATTATTTCGCTAGCAACCTTAAGTAAATGTGCTTCATCAATACCATCGTTCAATTCGTAAGTAATTATATCTTTAAACATCTTAATTTCCGTTTGGTTATGATGTAATTAACGATTCTTCTTGGCAGCGCGTTTTGCTTCAAGTTTGGCTTTTTTCTTCGCCTTTTTTTCTTTCTTTGGGAGTGTTTTCTTTTTCTTTTTGCCTTCTTTTTTTACTTTACCCTTATTCTTTGACTTGTAACTATCATCTTTTTTACTTCGCTTTGGTTTGCCCCGTCCGCTTGAATCGGATTCGGCACCTGGCAAAGTGAAATCAATTTTACGATCATCCAAATCAACGCGAGCGATTTGTACTTCTATTGAATCGCCTAAGCGATACGTTTTACCAGAATTTTCGCCTACCATTTGATGCTTGGCTTGGTCAAAATGATAATAGTCACTACGCAATGCTGATACATGCACCAAGCCTTCAACATACACATCATCAAGTTCTACAAACAAACCAAAATTAGTAACCGTTGAAATAATACCTGTGAAAGTTTCACCGACCTTATCTTGCATGTATTCGGCTTTTAACCATGCCATCACATCACGGCTGGCATCATCAGCGCGTTGTTCGCACTCTGAACTATGCACCCCAAGTGCCTTCATTTGAGCATAATCGTAGGTGTATCCTTCAGCGGATCCGTTCTTCAATATATGCAGAATTGCGCGATGTACCAATAAATCTGGATAGCGACGTATTGGTGAGGTGAAGTGCGCATAATCTTTTCTAGCTAAACCAAAATGGCGCGTACTTTCAGGTTTTTCTTTATCCACAGGTTCGTATTGTGCTCGACTCATGGAACGTAACATCACCGTTTGAATCAAACGTGCATCGGGTCGGTCTTTCACACTGGCGAGTAGGTTTGCGTAATCACTAGGCTGAGGTTCTGCACCACCACCGAGTTTTAAACCTAGACCATTTAAGAATTCGTTTACCTTAAACAGCTTCTCAACTTCTGGGCCGCGATGCACACGATGCAAGGCTGGTATTTTGTGCTTTTTTAAGAAACGTGCGGCACACATATTGGCTGTGACCATACATTCTTCGATGATCCGATGTGCATCGTTTCGTGTGGTTGGTTTGATATTTTCGATTTTACGATTCTTACCAAAAATAATTTTTGTTTCCGTGGTTTCAAAATCCATCGACCCACGTTTTTCACGTGCTATGCGTAATATTTTGTAGAGTTCATAAAGATCATCTAAATGATTGATAATATCTTTATATTCTTCGCGCAAATCAGCGTCTTGATCAACAACTATCGCCGCCATTTTGGTATAGGTTAAACGCGCATGCGAATTCATTAAGCCACTTTTGAAGTTATAATTAATCACTTCACCATCGCCATTAATTGTCGCTTCACATACCATACAAAGGCGATCAACCTTTGGGTTTAACGAACATAAGCCGTTTGAAATCTTCTCAGGTAACATCGGAATGACTTCAGCAGGAAAGTACACTGAAGTCGCACGGTTAAACGCTTCTTTATCAAGATCAGAACCAATTTGTACGTAATGCGATACATCTGCGATCGCAACGGTTAGCACCCAATTGCCTTTTTTGTCTTTTTCACAATACACCGCATCATCAAAATCGCGCGAATCTTCACCGTCAATAGTGACTAATGGCATTTTGCGTAAATCCGTTCGACCTTTTTTATCTTCTTCTAACACTTCATCGCTTAACTTATCCGTTGCAGCGATAACCTCACGCGGCCAAACATGAGGTAAGTCATGTGATCGCAACGCAATTTCGATTTCCATGCCTGGAGCCATATGATCGCCTAAGACTTCAGAAATCTTGCCGATAGGTTGATGACGTGACGTTGGAAATTCAACAATTTTAGCGACTACAATCTGGCCACTTTTAGCGCCATTGCTACTTTCTGGCGGAACCAGAATGTCTTGTGCAATACGTGAGTTATCAGGTGTGACAAAACCTAAACCACTTTCAACAAAGTATCTGCCAACCACGGTTTCGGTATTGTGTTCGAGAATCTCAACAATCGCACCTTCGCGGCGACCCTTTCGGTCTGTGCCGGTCACGCTGGCTAGGACACGATCACCATGTAGCACTTTGCGCATTTGTTTGCCGTGTAAATATAAATCATCACTGCCATCATCAGGCACTAAAAAGCCAAAACCATCTGGATGACCTTGTACTTTACCTGCGACTAAATCGGTTTTCTCAACAGGCAAATATTTTTTGCCACGATTAAATAATATCTGGCCATCACGTTCCATTGCACGGAGGCGATACTTAATAGCATCTAATCTTTCTTGTTCGATAATACCTAGTGTTTCCGTTAATTCGTTATAACTTATCGGGTGGCCAGCTTTGTGCATGACTTCGAGCATGAGCTCGCGACTAGGGATAGGATTTTCGTATTTTTTTTCTTCGCGTTCTTTGTGCGGATCTTTATAATTTTTCATGCGCGTATTCTACGCTTTTTTGATTACATATTGATGAATTTATTTTAATAAGAGACGGATAGGTTTGAAAATGAAAAAACTTGTAAAAAGACACCCCCCCACTTTTAGTTATTATTAGAGTGAGGGGTTTGAATAATTTTATTGTTGTTATTTTTTGTTTTTGTTTTTTTGTAGAATTTAAATTGCTTGTTATTCATTTTTACCGATGAGCGGTAGGTTATTCTTTGTTTGATTTTTTAATCGTTAAAAAAACAATTACGCTTCTAAATAACAGATAACTTTTTGCACTGGGTTTGTCGCTAAATGTTGATCATAACCAAGATGTGTTAATAAGGTTTGACTACAGCTCACCTTAGCGTCTTTTGCCATTGGTTCTTGGTGATCATCAATAAACTCAATGTGTTTGTAGATATCACTTTTTAATGCTGAGATTGCAACTAAGCCTCTTTTTAAGCCGAATGCTAAATCGGTGATTTCACCGTTATTTAATGCAAATAGCGCAGTATCATTTTCGTGGGTTTCAATAAAGAGTGTTCCTGTTGATTTGCTTTTACACAGTTCAAACAAGCTAAAAGCGATGGCTTTTTGATTACGGCTAGGATATGCAT
>CALJIH010000237.1 GCA_937974135.1 uncultured Cocleimonas sp.
TGGCACGAGTTTTTCAAATTCTTCAAAACGTAATGGTCGATTATCTAAAGCAGAGGGAAGACGAAAACCGTATTCAACTAAGTTGGTTTTACGAGAAAAATCACCTTTATACATAGCGCCTATTTGAGGCACACTGACGTGAGATTCATCGATGATCACTAGGGCTTGATCGGGTAGATAATCGAGCAAACAAGGTGGTGGTGCACCCGGTGGACGACCAGATAAATAACGCGAATAGTTCTCGATGCCTGAGCAATAACCCACTTCAACAATCATTTCGATATCGTACTGAGTACGTTCTTTAAGACGTTGCGCTTCAACCAATCTATTTTCATCGTAAAGTTGTTCTAACCTAACCTTGAGTTCGTCTTTGATCTTATCCACGGCATTTAACATGATCTCACGCGGTGTCACGTAATGTGTTTTTGGATAGACGGTTAATCTTGGTACTTTGCGCAAGACTTCGCCTGTGAGCGGATCGAAGAAACTGAGTTGCTCTACTTCATCGTCAAACAATTCAACGCGTACCGCCTCTATATCTGAATCAGCGGGGTAGATATCAATGACGTCACCGCGCACCCGATAATTACCACGAGCAAGGGCAATATCATTACGCGTGTATTGAATTTCAGTAAGGCGCTTGATGATATCGCGTTGACTAATTTTTTCGCCACGATCTAAATGAAGCATCATACTCATGTACGATTGCGGATCGCCGAGTCCATAAATAGCAGAGACAGTCGCAACAATGATTGTATCTTTGCTTTCAAGCATGGCTTTAGTTGCGGAGAGACGCATTTGCTCGATGTGTTCGTTTACCGAGGCATCTTTCTCGATGTAAACATCGGATGCTGGTACATACGCTTCCGGCTGATAGTAATCGTAGTATGAAACAAAATATTCCACAGAGTTATTGGGGAAAAATTCTTTCATTTCACCATATAGTTGTGCCGCTAACGTTTTGTTATGCGCCATGATGATGGTGGGGCGTTGCGTTTGCGCAATAATATTCGCCATGGTGAAGGTTTTGCCTGAGCCAGTAACACCCAATAAGGTTTGATGCATAAGGCCATCGTTGAGGCCTTCTACCAATGATTCAATCGCGGTGGGCTGGTCACCTGCGGGTTCGTATTCGGTCTCTAAATTAAATTTTGGCTGCATGAATATTTTTGTGACTTTTTTGTTTACTGGAAGATTGGATAGAGTATATTTCAACTATCTAGTTTGCGGAAATTTTTAGGATCTTTAAATGGCTATTCAGTTATCAAATCGTGTTCAACGAGTTAAACCATCCCCGACATTAGCAATGAGTGCTTTGGCACAAAAAATGAAGGCAGAAGGGCGAGATGTGATTAATTTAGGTGTGGGTGAACCAGATTTTGGCACACCCGATCATATTAAAGCTGCAGGTATTACAGCGATTAATGAGAATAAAACGGGTTATACCCAAGTTGATGGAATTCCTGAGTTAAAGGCTGCAATTATTGGAAAATTAAAGCGCGATAATGATTTGGATTACGAAGCGGATCAGATTTTAGTGTCCTGCGGTGGCAAACAGAGTTGTTATAACCTTTGTCAGGCTATGCTGAATGCAGGTGATGAGGTGATTATTCCTGCTCCATATTGGGTATCTTACCCTGATATGGTGCTTCTCGCTGGTGGAAAGCCGGTTATTGTGAGTGCGGGACAAGATCAAAATTTTAAACTTACCGCAGAAGATTTGGAAAATGCCATAACGGATAAAACACGTTTACTTTTCTTAAATAGTCCATCAAATCCAACGGGCGTCAGCTATACCTTAGATGAGTTAAAAGCACTTGGAGATGTGTTAACGAAGCATCCAAATATTGTTGTTGCGACTGACGATATGTATGAACATATTTTGTTTGATGGCTTAAAGTTTGTGAATATTTTGAATGCATCACCTGAGCTTTATGATCGTTGTATAGTTCTCAATGGTGTATCAAAAGCTTACGCCATGACGGGTTGGAGAATTGGGTATGCCGCAGGTTCAGCGGATCTCATTAAAGGCATGAAGAAGATTCAAGGGCAAAGTACGTCAAACCCCACATCAATATCACAACATGCCGCAGTAGCGGCTCTTAATGAAAGCCAAGAATGTATTCAACCGATGCTAGTTGCTTTTAAAGAACGCCATGATTTCGTGGTTGCGGGTTTAAATGCTATTGATGGTGTTGAGTGTTTGCCATCAGATGGAACCTTTTATAGCTTCCCAAACATTGATGGTTTGATTGCTAGAATTGATGGTGTCTCGAATGATGCTGAGTTATCAGAAAAACTCCTAGCTGAGCAAGGTGTTGCAATGGTTCCTGGGAGTGCATTCGGTGCACCAGGGCATATTCGTTTGTCTTACGCGACGAGTATGGAAAATCTTGAAAAAGCTGTTGAACGTATTGGTAAACTGTAATCTGATTATTTAAAAGACACCCCCCCACTTTTATTGTGTTTTGCCAATGAAGCAAGTAAACAAAGGCTTATTTTGGTTTAGAAACGATCTCAGGCTTGAAGATAATCCTGCTCTAAATTCTCTATGCAATAACTGTGATGAAGTCGCTTTTATTTATGTTCTTGATTCTGAGCTTTTTAAACAAACGCAGTTTGCAGATTCTCGATTGGGTAACCCACGTTGGCAGTTTATCAAAGAAAGCTTGGATGATTTACAACAGCAATTAGCATTCCAACAGCAACGATTGATTATAATAGTAGGTAAAGCTAATCAATTAATCAGCGCTTTGATTGACGCGCATAATATTTCTCAC
>CALJIH010000238.1 GCA_937974135.1 uncultured Cocleimonas sp.
AAATAAGCCTCAGCCTTATCACTATAAGCTTAGGCAAAATAATTATAAAAAGGGTGAATTATTTGATTACGCAATTGCATCAAGAAATTAATACTTGTTTGGATGAACTAAATAAAATTATTTTAGGTAAATCTCATCAAGTACAACTCGCACTCACCGCGATACTTGCTAGTGGTCATTTGTTAGTTGAAGACTTACCAGGAATGGGAAAAACAACCTTAGCTCACGCTTTATACAAAGTGTTAGGGCTAGATTACAACCGCGTCCAATTTACCAGCGATCTGTTGCCGTCAGATTTGATTGGCGCTTCTGTATTTAATGCGCAAACCTCCTCTTTCAGTTTTCATCATGGTCCAATTTTTAGCTCGATATTTCTCGCAGATGAGCTCAATCGAGCCACTCCTAAAGCGCAAAGTGCCTTATTGGAAGCCATGGAAGAAGGCCAAGTGAGCGTGGATGGTAAAACCTATCCATTACCCAATCCTTTTTTTGTGATTGCTACGCAAAACCCACAAAGCCAATCAGGAACCTTCCCATTGCCAGAATCTCAGTTAGATCGTTTTATGTTGAGAATTTCATTGGGATATCCTGATCCTGAAATCGAACGCGATATTCTCACTGGAAAAAAAGGTCGTGCTGCCTTGGCTGATGTTCAACAAATCATAAGCAAAGAAAACCTCTTAGCGATTCAAGCACAGGTCGAAAATATAGCTGTTTCAGATACTTTGTTAGATTATGTTCAACGCTTAATCGCGCAAACCCGCCAAGACGACTTGTGCCAGCTGGGTTTATCTCCTCGTGGAGCGATCGCTTTAGTGAAAAGTGCTAAATGTTGGGCTTTAATTCAAGGTCGAGATCATACCTTACCAGAAGATGTGCAAGCGGTATTTGTAGCTGCTGTTGGCCATCGTATTATTGGTAAAACTGAAACTCAGGGTGACCAATTGGCAAGACATATCTTGCAAACAGTAGATACGATTGGCAATGGCGTAGCTGCGATTGCGTAGTTTAAACAACATAAAATTTAGTTAATTATAAAAATAAAAAGACAGTTCTTTTGAGCTTGTCGAATACACCCCCCCTACTTTTAAGCAGTTCTAAAAACGTAAATAGAATGTAAATAATTTGGGTGGTTTTAAGCAGAGTCCTACTTAACATAAACAATGCAAAACATATTAAAAAAAGGCTGGAAATCAAAAACTAACGAATGGATAGACGAACGTTTTCCTGAGAGTCGTCAGGTGACTCTCGACTTAAAACGAATATTTGTTTTCCCTACAGCGAGTAGCCTTGCATTATTTATTGCGATTATTTTATTGTTCATCATGGGTGTTAACTTTGAAAATTCTTTGGCTTATGGTTTGTGCTTTTGGTTATTAGCATTAATCGTGGTTTCAATCCATTTTACCTATGCCAATCTGTCTAACTTGAGCGTAAAAGCAGTCCAATCTAAGAACTGTTTTATGGGAGAAAAAGCCGTTTTTGAACTCAGCTTGAGTTGTGACGAATCACAAAAAAAGTCAGCCATTCACATAGGTTGGCAAGACCAAGATTTAGCCTCCGTGAACTTACATGATTCGCATTTTGCAGCGGTAAAACTATCGCATCAAACCACTAAACGGGGACGCTTCAAACCTGAGCGTTTAAATATTTTCACACGTTATCCCGTGGGTCTTGTTATCGGTTGGTCATACGCACAATTAGATATGCACTGTATCGTTTATCCAAAACCCGTTTTACATGAGAGTAAAACAAACAAACTAGCGATGGATGATGAAGCCGATCAAGGCTTAGAAATTGCCCGAGGCACATCTGATTTTTCTGGTGTGAGAAAATACCAAGCTGGTGATTCATTGAAACATATCCATTGGGGCGCTTATGCCAAAACCGGTAATGTATTGAGCAAAACATTTGTCGATTATGCCAGTCACGACATATGGTTAGCGTTTGATGCGCTACATGATATTCAAGGTACCGAAAACAAACTCTCACACCTTTGTGCGTTAGTACTGCAATACCACCAAGAACAACAAACCTATGGTTTAAAACTACCAGGACAAACGATACAACCTGCTAGTGGTGAAGCACATAAAAATGCCTGTTTGATGGCTTTAGCCTTGTACGGTGATGATGACATGCATAACCACGATAACACTCAGGCGGTCAGCTAAATGTTTACCAAAGGCTTCCCGCAAGATCGTTTGGTTACCTATTCAGGTATGTTGTGGTTGCTTGCTGCTCAGATCGCTGTGATGATTCCATTGTTATTCTATTTACCGATATGGCTCTTCCCTGTTTTGTTTTTTTCGGCGGGTTGGCGTATTCGAGTAATGCTGGGCAAAGCAGAACAACCAGGCATTATAGTAAAAGTCGTTTTGGGTTTATTGGGACTAGCCGCCTTAAAACTCAGCGGCATTCCAATTGTATCGCTAGAGATGACAGCATCATTATTGATGTTAGGTTTTGCCTATAAATCTTTAGAAGTGATTCAACGGCGCGATGGCATGGTTGTGATACTCACCGGGTTTATTCTAATTGGTGTGCTGTTTTTATTTTCACAATCCATTTTAATCACGATATACAGCGTTATTTCGGTGATTGTTTTAACTGGCGCGATGATTGCTATTCAACAAACCGGTAATCAAACACTTAGCCAAAAACGCCGAATCAGTCCTGCTAAAGGTATTGTTTCAAATCTACGCTTAGCTTCATTCATGTTGCTA
>CALJIH010000239.1 GCA_937974135.1 uncultured Cocleimonas sp.
GGTGTGTTGAAACGGTTGTCGGCCCACCAGTAACAACCAGTCATGTTGAATGTACCGCAGAAGAACGCGCAGCGGCGGGAATTCCTGAAGGCTTGGTGCGTTACTCAACAGGTATTGAAGATATTGAAGACTTGCTGGCTGATCTTGAACAAGCTTTGGCTTACCTTAAATAGATAAAAGAAAATTCTGTTGAGCTCTCGTACTGGGTTTGGTCGAAGTACACCCCCCTACTTTTAAGCACTTTCTAGAAGAGTTCACAAAAGTAGGGGGGTGTCCTTTATTGTGTTTTAGTAACAAACAAGTTTATTATGCTAAATACATCTGAATATTTAGAAAAAACGTAGAGTAGTCTAGCTACTTAAATTAAAAAATTAAACAGTATATAAAAAATGAAAACAATCCTCTTATGTCTAATCCTATTGTTTTCTACAATATCTCCAACAAATGCCTCTGAGACGGTTTCGTTCTCTAAAGATAAATGGACGAAGCTTAAATATCCAAACATTAAACAAAATCTGGTCGAATTTAATCAGCAATCGATGACGATAAATGTTGATCAATCATCAAGTCCTTTGATTTATCCTTTTGACAAACCTGGACAATTTAAAGAAATAAAAATTGATGCTGACATAATAGGCACTTTAAATCTTGATAATAATAAGCTGCAAGGCGTTAAAGGAAATAATGATTTTACGTTACGAATTGGCTTAGTGTATCAGGGAGATAAAAAACTGGGCTTTATGAAAAGAACTGTCGCGCCAGCTTGGGTTAAAAAGTTATTTAGCTTAATACCTAAGAATACCGGTGTTAGTCATGTAAGATTTTTTAATGTATTTCAAGATAAACGCTTAGAAAGTGACAAGCCTTATAAGAAGAAACCTAAATTCTTTTTTCATAGTTATGATATTGAACAAGTTAACAATGGAAAGATAAAAGCGAAAATTAAAGTACCTTCAGATAAAAAAATATTGGGACTTTGGATTAATAGTGACGGTGACGATACCAAGTCGAAATTTAAGGTAAAAATAAACAAGCTCAATCTTAGCTAGATACGAATAAACTAAGAATCAATCTCCAAATAAAAGGATATAAAGTGGAAATTGCTGAATACGATATTGCTCGTTGTGTCGAGCCACTTGATAGCTTGGTAATGAAAGATTTTGTAGATAACTTAGATACCGTTTTTGCTCTGGCTGAATCTAGTGATGGATTTGTTTGGCGTCCTAAGTCTGATGAGGATGATGCAGAAAGTTACTTAATCGATGGAGATCCATTAATGGTTGAAAATCTCTCCGTTTGGGCTTCGGTTACTGCATTACATAATTTTTTATATCGCAGCAATCACGTCAATATCATGAAAAGAGGGAAGGATTGGTTTAGTCCATTGTCGGTTACCAAAGTTGCATTATGGTATATCGAAGATGCTTATCAACCAACTCTTGAAGAAGGTCGCGAACGTTTGAAACATCTTCAAACCCATGGTGATTCGGAATTTGCTTTCGGATTACACAGTCGTGATTATTTTGCTGATTAAAACTCAATATAATAGTTAAAAAGACAGTTCTGTTGAGATCTCGTACCGAGCTTGGTCGAAGTATGTCAATTATTTATGCTGAGCCTGTCGAAGTACACCCCCCTACTTTTTGCTCTTTTGTAGCTAAATAGCTGAAAAAGCCATAAAAGTGGGGGGGTGTCATTTTAGATATGAATTAACTTAAATTTCGCCCATTAAACGTTTATCAAACGGATACTTCGTTAAATTTTCATAACCATCATCGGTAATTAATACTTGATCTTCGAGTTTGATTGAAAAGTCCCCATCCTCTGGGCTGACCAACGCTTCAACGCACAACACCATACCTGCCTCTAACTCATAATCGTAGGAGCCTTCAACGTATTGGTCGGGGTATGCTATCAATGGCCACTCATCACAAAGCCCTACGCCGTGCATTAGACAGCCATATTTTCCTTTTTGGTATTGGTCATCGAGTTTATGAGTGTTCATGGTTAAGTCGCGCATGCTCACACCCGGTTTCAGCATTTCCATATTCTGTTGAATATGCTCTACGCCGTGTTGCATGGCGTAAATCATATCGGGGCGTGGGGCTTCATCGCCTAACCAAAAGGTTCGTGAGATATCAATACAAATGCCATAACTACCGACGAGGTCAGTATCTAAAGCAATAATTTCGTTATTCTGTAAGAGTCGTGGGCCACATTCTTGAAACCACGGATTAGTGCGCGGGCCTGAGGCTAATAGTCGTGTTTCGATCCATTCGCCACCACGTTTGATATTCTCTGCGTGAAGCACAGACCATAATTCATTTTCTGAAATCCCGGGTTGGATCGCGTCTTCCATGGCTTTTACTGACGTTTCACAAGCATGCGAAGCACAACGCATCGCTAAAATTTCATCAGGGCCTTTGACTGATCGTGATTTTTCCGTGACTTCTTCGCCTTGCATGATTTCAAAGCCTTGCGCTTCTAATGCGCGCAAACCATCTAGCATGATTTTATCGACCGCGAGACGTTTATTATTGCCGCCGTGCTCTTCGATTAAAACGCGAACTTCATTTGAGAACTTATCCGCAGCCACATCAATTTTATCACCACGATCAAAATAGAAAAGATCAGCACCTGAACGTTGTTCTTTAACTAGCGGATTGAATTCAGATAAAAATGGCGAGTTTTTGTAATCCCAAATCACCATATAGCCATCTGCACAAAGTAAAACTGCACGGAACGGATTGTGCGTATTCCACAATTGCATATTGGTGCTGTCTGTGGCGTAACGGATATTCAGCGGATCAAACATCAATAATCCACCGTAATCACGATCCACTATGTGGCGTGTTAAGCGCTCCCAGCGAAACTTGCGCATCGCTTGTAAATCGGGGAGTTCTAAGCCTGCTGCTTCCCATTCGCGAAAGGCTAATTGGGTTGGACCAATTTCCACACGATCGGCATCATTTGGGGTATTGTCTCCAAGGTTTTGGCCACGACTAGGGTCGATTTTACGCGTTTCGTTATAGCTGACAGCCATATTTGTGCCTACGAATCTATGATGGTTTAAATTAGTCTTTTATCTGCCCTTACTCTTTGTAAAAAAGGACATTTATGTGCCACAAAACGCCTATATTAAGCATTCGATGTTGATTTAGCTAATACCCTTAAACGGCTCTCAAATTCAGAGCGATCTACATAACAACCACGTAAATGACGACGCCCTGTATTTGGTTTAAATTCATCGCGGCCGTGCATCACACGACGATTATCAAATACCGCCATATCACCTGCATTGAGTTTGAGTTTTATTTTGTAGTCTGGGCCTTTAAAGCGACGCATGAGGTCTCGATAAGCCAAATAGAAGTCATACATGATGTCTTCGGACATATCGAATACATCGGCGAGATGATCGTTGTATTTCAATTCGATGATATTGCCGAAACTGTCTAAATTGATAATAGTATGATGATGGCGAATATCACAGCTGTCATCGTGAAAACGAAATGGTATGGCGGTTTCAGCAAGTAGCTGAAATTTTTCGGGTGCATCCTTGCGCATATCTTCCATAACACGAAGACTATCGACGTAGATTGATTCTCCACCCTCGCTATCATTAGCGAGACAATGTAAGAATTGGTACCCAGGCGGTAACTCTTGGTTACAAAGATCGGTGTGCAATGGCAATGCCATGGCGGTGTACGCTAAATTTATTGGTTTGGGTTTTGATTGCACATCAAAAGTAGTACCGAAGTTTGTTTTACGTAAAAAGCTAATACGGCTAGCGGTGTCGGATACGGCTTCTTCAGTATCTGGCATATTCTCTACAATTGTCAGGCCGAATTTATCAAGCGCTTGCATCCAATCAAGTAAAGCTGAATCATCGCTTATCACTTTGTTGTAATCAACGCGTGGCACCTTGTCGGCAAAGTCTTTTGACCAACTCACGTAACTGGTGCTTTGGTCTTTTTGTAAATCACCGGAATAGGCGTGCTCATAAAGCCATGCTAAAGAAAAAGTACTACGATGTTCGCCTTCCGACCAATCTATATTTAGATTTTCATTATCGAAATCAACATTTTTGGGATGGATGTTTTCACTGACGCTGAGTAAATCGAAAAAGCTTTCTTTAGTATCAGGATGGAAATTAGTCGGACAATTATCGCGTAGCCAAAGGTAATGAAAACTAGAGGTTTTACCATTTGCCCAAAACGTTTTTAAAGCCTTTTTTTTCGAGTCTAATAACTCAACTTTTTCTAATTTATATGACATGTGAAAACTCCATCATTTACAACTCTGAATGTAGTCATAAACTAGATTAAAAACCAATATTATTACTAATACATTCTTAAAAGCGACAAAAAAGTGGGATGTCTCTTTAGACGGCCTAGGCGGCAAAGAGGGTGAGAGTAATTTCTGTAAAGAAATGCTGGAGAAGGTTGAAACATGCACAGAAACCATTAAAAAGTAGGGGGGTGTCATTTAGTAATCGTTTTTAAGATAAGTGAGCTTACTCAATAGGCATTTGATAGGTCACCCAAGCAGTTTTTTCAGATAATTTATCGTATACGCCTCTGGCTCGATAATTGTTATCTGCAGTTATCCAGCGAATAAATGGCCAACCTTGTTGATTACCAAGATTATTTAATTCTGCATACAGTGCTTCAACCACGTCATTGCCACGTGCCTCTGGGATAACGAATAAATCATCCAAGAAACCTACTTCAGCTCCTCGTAATGGCGATGCCATAGCGCGACAATGCATTAAACCTAGCGCATTGTTATTTTCATCTTTAGCAAGTAACCCAAAAAAATCTTTATTTTCGTTGTGAATCCATGACCACACGGTATCTAAGGTGCTTTGCTCCATTGGCATGTTGTAGAATTCGGCATAACCGCGATATAGGTTTTCCCAATCGGTTTTGTCTGATTCAGTAAGATGGGTGACTGTAATATTCATTTTAGAATCCTTATTTTTAACTTCTAAAGCGTTGTAATGGCTTTAATTGTTTGCCTGACTCATCAAAATTCTCAGGCGATAACCATGCTTCAAACATTGCTTTGAGTGCAGGCCATTCACTATCAATAATGGAGTACCAAGCCGTATCACGGCTTCGTCCTTTATACATGGTAAGTTGTCTAAATATTCCTTCGGGCACAAAACCTAAGCGTTTAGCTGCTTTATTTGAGGGACCGTTGAGAGAATCGCACTTCCATTCATAGCGGCGATAGCCTAATTCATCAAATACGCGTTTCATTAGCAGATAAAGTGCTTCGGTAGAAATTGGCGTGCGTTGCATGAGCGGTGAAAAGTGAATATGACCAACTTCTATAACGCCCACTGCTGGTTCAATTCGCATTAAACTAGCGACACCTACCGCTTTTTCGCTTTTTAAATCAATTACCGTATGAAAATGTGGATCAGATCCGCAACAGGTTTTACTCATCCAAAGCTTAAAATCTTCAAAACTATCAAATGGACCGTAGGGCATATAAGTCCAATTACTGTGATCTTGGTCATTGCCGTATGC
This sequence comes from uncultured Cocleimonas sp., assembly GCA_937974135.1. GTDB lineage: Bacteria > Pseudomonadota > Gammaproteobacteria > Thiotrichales > Thiotrichaceae > Cocleimonas. Next base: position 5,535 of record CALJIH010000239.1, read on the forward strand.
TTGGTATAAATCATCCGCATGCTTTTCTAGATCAAGTGTTTCAACTCGACAGTATTGTCCTGTGATTGATGTTTTGGGTGGACGATCACAGGCTTGCCAATCTGATAAAGGCGGTCCAATAGGTTGACCTAATTCATTTTTGAATTCTGACATGTTTATATTTCTCTAAACGACCAAAAAGTGGGGGGGTGTCTTTTTTTACTATTTAAACACGTTTCATAGCATTTGCTAACGCTGTTGAACCCAGATTCTCAAGTTCTTCAATCACTTTTTGTCGATCACTATCAGATTTATTTTGACTAAGTTTATAAGCTGCTTGAATATCTGTAATAGTCACTTCAAAACCAATAATAGCACCCAACATCGCTGCTCTATAATCAGGGACCCAAGGTTTTTCAAACTGGGATTCATATTTTGCTGTTAAAGATTCAACCACTTCTTTTAAAGCATTCGGGTCATTGAATACTTTACATTCTCCATAGATATGCACAGCTTGATAATTCCAAGTAGGCACACCAGCACCTTCATACCAAGAAGGCGAAATATAATCATGCGCACCTTGTAATGTTATTAATACTTGTTGGTTATGGATATCGTCAGCTTGAGGGTTTACTTTAGTAAGATGCCCTATTAGCGTGGTTTTATCTTCAGACACTAGAAAGGGAATGTGCGAGGAAAGCAAACGGTTATCTTTACTTGAAATTAATTGACCAAACGCATTTGCCTGAATAAATGCAAATATTTCTTTTTCGTCTTTAATTTCGAATGATTTAGGTATGAACATACAAACTCACCTTAAAACTGCCCAAAAGTAGGGGGGTGTCTTTTTAAACGTTAATGAATAAACAACAAATATTTAACAACTATTTCACTATTAATCATCTACCATCTCGCTTAATTAGAAAACCTATTATTTATAAAACTTTGTTTGTAAATATTGTCTAAATAATTGACATAAAAAATGATAACCATGAAACTTCTATCCATGTTTAAAAAAAATATTACATCCTCAATCATTTTTGTAGGATTACTGATTGGTAGCTCAATTGTAAATGCTGATAATGAATTGCTAAGCGTCAGCGTTAAACCACTCTCAAGCTTGTTGATTGAATCTAAACAAAGCACGCCTGCCAGCGCGGTTAGCTTAAATACGTCAGTAATAAGTGCTGAAATAACAGGACGTGCGTTTAAAGTATATGTAGAGACTGGCGACTTTGTTAAAGCTAGACAAAGGCTGGTTGCTTTAGATTGTCGTAGTTATGAATTAGCGCAAAAACAAGCAGAAGCTTCTCTGAAGGTTTCACTCGCGCAGCTGAATTTAGCGAAAAAACAATTGCGTCGTAACCAACAGCTAATATCAAAAGGTACGATTCCGAGAGAGCTTTTAGATAGTGCTGAAGCTGCTCAACAAACCTCGCTGGCAGATATTGAGTTCAAAAAAGCACAAATCGAAACTGCAAAGCTAGCAGTTGATCGATGCATTATTCGTGCGCCTTACGCGGCGCAGGTGAGTAATCGTATGGCACAGCAAGGACAGTTATTGATGCCGGGCACACCATTGTTTGAGCTAATGCAAAGTGATCGTATGGAGATTAAAACTAATTTATCACCTGCAAACGCGGTGAGTTTAAAAGACCTACCTTTGATTGAATTTGTCACAGATAAGCAACGCTACAAAGTAACCGTACGAAGCATTTTGCAACGTGTAGACGAGACCACTCGAACCCAAGAGGTTCGTATGTCATTAGAAAAAGGTACTACCATTCCTGCAGGACTCTCTGGGCGGATAGAGTGGAGTAGTAATAGGCTGCAAATTCCACCTGAGTTTATTTTACGTAATGGCGCAAACTTAGGGGTGATGACAGCTGAGAACACCATCGAAGGAACGGCAAAAGCAAAATTCAAAGCATTGCCAAATGCAATTGAAGGTCAACCCGTATTAACCGATTTGTCGAAAAGCACCTTAATTATCGATAAAAACCGCTATCGCGTCACTGATGGCCAATTGATAAGCATTCAAAAAGAATAAATACAAAATGTACGCGCGTCTGATTCAAAATCACGTATTAGCTAATCTCACTTTTGTTCTAGTGCTGATTATTGGCTTCTTGTCGTATAAAGAAATGCCACGCCAGCAAGATCCGACGATTAATTTCAATTGGATAACCATAATCACGGCATTGCCAGGTGCATCAGCACCCGATGTGGAAAAACGTGTTACCGATGTTCTAGAAGAGTCTATAAAAGGCATTCCTGATATAAATTTTGTATCAAGTAATAGTCGCGAGAATACTTCAAGTATTCTGGTGCGTTTTGAAGATATTCCAGAGCGAATCTATGATAAACGTTTGGCTGATTTACGCCGTGAGTTACAAAACGTACAAAGTGAATTGCCCGATGAGGCCATTGATTCACGAATTTTAGAAATTACTACGGGTAATGCGTTTCCTGCGGCTTTAGTAGCGGTCACCTCAAATTCAGACGATGAGCGTTTGCGCAAGCGTGCGCAGTCAGTCAGTGAGGCCATCGAACAAATTTCGGGGGTTGATCGTGTTGATACGATTGGTTTGGATGATCCTGAACTGCAAATCAATTTTTATCCGCAAGCATTAGAGTCTTTGGGTATGGCGCCAGCGACCTTAGCAAATGCCCTGCAAGTATGGTTTCAAGATGCTTCTGCGGGCACGACTGATATTGGTAATCGCAGTTGGTTGGTGCGCATTGTTGGTAAGAATAGCGATCCTGCCGAAGTGGCGAAACTACCTATCCCAGGATTAAGCGGGGAAATTCCGCTGGGTCGTGTAGCCAGTGTGCAACGTGCACGTAAAAAAGCATCACAAGAAGTCAGTGTCGATGGTAAACCCGCAATTTTGTTATCGGTACTTAAACAAGACAATACCAATGTTATTAAATTGGTCGATAAGCTTAATGTCTGGGTTGATGAGCAAAACGAGCTCACACAGAACACTGGTATTCAGCTCAAAATGGTTGATGATCAAACGCTACCGACCAAGCAAGCCATAAAAATCATGCAAAGTAATGCATTGATTGGTCTGTTGTTAGTGTTGATCGTTGCGTGGTTGTTTTTAGGCAGTCGAATTGCATTCTTAACTGCTATCGGTATTCCCTTTATCTTGGCCCTAACTTTTTGGATTTTACAATCGAATGGTGAAACCCTAAACATCACAGTATTACTTGGCGTGGTTATTGTATTAGGTATGTTGGTTGATGATGCGGTGGTGGTAGTCGAATCGATTTATTATCGATTGCAACGTGGTATGAATGGACTAGATGCCGCCGTTGGGGCAATGAAAGAAGTGGCTTTGCCAGTTACTACAGCAGTATTAACGACTATTGCAGCGTTTTTGCCGTTGATGTTATTGCCAGGAATATTAGGCAAGTTTATGAAAGTCATTCCAATGGTAGTTACCTTGGCTTTGGCGATTAGTCTCATCGAAGCATTTTGGATGTTGCCGTCGCATATTCACGGTGCAAAGGTTAATTTTACTAAAAAGTCCTTAATGCAACGTGCTCGCGAAAGAGTGATTCGTTGGATTCAAATTAAGTACTCTAAAATTTTAATCAAAGCTTTACGTTGGCCGAAGATGACGCTAATTACCATCTTCTTGGCATTTACAACGGCAATCGGCGCTTTATCTGCGGGTTTAGTGAGGGTGGATTTCTTTGCTTCTGATAATTTGCGACTTTTCTATGTAAACGTGGAAATGCCTACATCAACGCCTCTGCAAGAAACCTTAAGAACCGTTTTAAACGTGGAAAAAGCGGTTAAAAAACACTTAAAAGATGAACCAGATGTTAAAGATGCACGCTCGGTAGTGAGCTATGCAGGGCAAATGTTTACTGAGACAGAACCATTATTTGGTGATCATGTCGGTCAAATTGTGGTGAGTTTATTACCTGTCGATCAAGGTGCCGGCGAAGTGCGAGATATTATCGATGCTATGCGTGAAGACGTAACTAGCGTTATTGGCGCAAACAATATTTCGTTTTTAGAAATCAAAGGTGGTCCACCTTCCAGTAAACCGATCAGTGTTAAAGTTCGTGGCGATGATTACGCCACCATTAAACAAGCCAGCGATAAACTCAAGGAGATATTGCAGGGTATCAAAGGCATTAAGGATATAAGCGACGATGCGAATTTAGGTCGCATGGAATTGACGCTGAAAATGAACCACGATGTAATTCGTCGAGCTGGTATAAACCCTTTAGACATTACGCGCACGATTCGATTGTTAGTAGATGGTGAAGTCGTTGCTGAAATGCAGGACAAAGGAGAGAAACTACAGATACGGGTAAAGGCGGATAGAAACAACAGTAATGACATAGGTGATTTGCTCAAATTTAGAATGCCAACGCCAAACGGATCTAGCATTCCTTTAAACGAACTGGTCAAACAACAAAGGGGTGTTTCATTAGGCAATATTCGTCATTACAACTTTCGTCGAGCCATTACCTTAGAGGCAGATATTGCAAAACCTGAAGGCAAAGAAGATTTTATGGCGTGTCGTCTTCGTCCTGCGGTTTATGGTGATGAGATTGATTATTCAATTTGTGCCTTAGATACGGTAACTGCAAATAAACTCATGATGGATGAATGGGCAAAGTATCAAAAAGATTTTCCGAGTATTGATCTCGACACAACTGGTCAATTAGATGACATCAACGAGAGTATTGATTCAATCGGTAAGCTATTCTTAATCGGAATTGGTTTAATGTACCTGATTTTGGGGACGCAATTTAAAAGTTACTTTCAGCCATTTATTATTCTTGCCACAGTACCGTTGGCATTTACGGGCGTTATTTTAGGTTTATTGGTCACACAAAATCCGTTGAGTTTGTATACCTTGTACGGAGTCGTTGCTTTAGCGGGAATAGCGGTAAACGCGGCCATCGTTTTGGTTTCTGCGGCGAATGATCGTTTAGGCAAGGGTATGAGTTCGATTTACTCGATTATCTATGCGGCACGTCGACGAGTTATTCCCATTATGATCACCACGCTAACAACCATCGCAGGATTATTCTCATTAGCGGTTGGTTTAGGTGGTGAGTCATTAATTTGGGGTCCAGTGGCAACATCTATTGTTTGGGGTGTGGGATTCTCGTCTTTGCTGACTCTATTTGCGATACCCTTACTTTATATCTTTGGCTCACGAGTGGTCTTCTGGATTGGTTGTTTCTTGTCAGTACTGGCTGTGCCGCTTTATATGTATTTTGTATACGTTGACGTGTCAACACATCAAAATGTCAATGAAATGAAAAGTATGATCTTACTTGGTATAGGGATTGCCGCGATCGTTGTCACCTTGTTATTGCTATTTCATGTTCAAAAGAAATACACACCAGGTGGACCAATTTTCAAATTGATGCTGAAACTCATTATTGGATCCGTGATGATTGCATCGACATGGAGCGCTAGGTATCAAATTGAGCCTTATTTAAGTCAAATACTGTCATAACAAGGCGTGTGCAGAACTTGTCAAAGTACACCCCCCCACTTTTGTGTGGTTTTGCCGCTTTTGGCTCATCTAATGTTGTTGTCTTCGCTACGCTTTGGCTGTTCTTTTCTGTTAAGCTATTCCCCAAAATAAACACAAATAAATAAAAGGGCTAATTGATGGCGAATTTTAATACCCATTTGGGTGTTGCCGCTGTGGGTTCAGGAATGCTTGCTACCCTGTGTTTACAAGTGGGCTTTGTCGATGCGAAAGATGCTATTTTACTCGCGAGCATGGGCGTTATGGGCGGTATATTGCCCGATATTGATTTACATTATTCCCATCCGAGTCGAATACTTTTTTCAATATTAGGGATTGTTGTAACTTTCCTCTGGGTATTTGCCGCCGAGAATCATCTGTCGATATTACAATTGTGGGCCGCAGGTTTAGGCATATATATGATTGTGCGTTA
>CALJIH010000240.1 GCA_937974135.1 uncultured Cocleimonas sp.
TGTACCGCACAGTATTTTACTTCAGCGATTTTAGCTGCAGGATCTAATGCTGCGTTAGTAAGTTCATTTGCAGCCGCTTCGTAATAACAGAATGGCATGAACACTGTACCAACCGGTGAATTATCACTTATCTTGATCTTCGCTTGGATTTCTCCACGACGCGTCGTCAATTTCAGTTGTTCGCCTTCGCCTAAACCCAGTTTCAATGCATCACGCATATTCACTGAGATCCATGGCTCTGGCTCAAGCGCGTCTAGCATAGTCGCACGACGCGTCATACTGCCTGTGTGCCAATGCTCTAATTGACGACCTGTGATTAATACATAAGGATAATCCGCGTCAGGTACTTCATCTGGAGGTACAATATCTGCTGGCACCAATAAAGCTTTACCACTAGCATTTGGATAACCATCTTTGAAGATAACTGGCTCACCTGGATCGCCTTCATTCTCACAAGGGTAGGTCACACTTTCTTCTTGTAAACGTTCCCAAGTAATACCTGCGATAGAATCCATCGCTTCACGCATTTCATTGAAGATGTCTTTTGGGCCTTCATAATTCCAATCCAAACCTAAACGCTTAGCAATTTCTTGAATAATCCACCAATCTTGCTTTGAATCACCCGGTGGAGTTACTGCTGGACGAGCCAATTGAACAGTTCTGTCAGAGTTAATGAACGTACCCAATTTTTCAGGAACTGCCGCCGCAGGGAAAACCACATCTGCAAAGAATGCTGTTTCAGTTAAGAATAAGTCCTGCACGATAAAGTGCTCAAGCTTCGCCATTGCCGCACGCGCGTGTGACACATCAGGGTCTGACATTGCAGGGTTTTCACCTTCAACGTACATACCTTTAATGATGCCATCGTACGCTTGATTCATCATTTCAACCGTGGTTAAACCTGGCTTATCGTCAAGCCAATCAACGTTCCAAAGTTTCTTAAAGCGATCTTGATTCTCTGCAATTGTTACTGGCTGATAATCAGGGAATACCATCGGGATCAAGCCAACATCCGAAGAACCCTGTACGTTATTTTGACCTCGTAATGGATGCAAACCTGTACCTAAACGACCAATTTGACCTGTGATCATACACAGTGAAATCAAACAACGGGCGTTATCAGTGCCGTGAACGTGCTGCGAAATTCCCATGCCCCAAAGGATCATTGAGTTATTCGCTGTCGCGTATAAACGCGCAATACTACGAATTTGCTCAGCACTTACGCCACAAATTGGCGACATTGCTTCAGGCGTGTAGTCTTTTAGATGCTCGCTAAGTTTTTCGTAATTCTCGGTGTACTTAGCAATATAGTCTTGATCAGCCAAACCTTCGGTAACGATGACATTCATCATTGCGTTTAATAAAGCGACGTCCGATGATGGTTTGAATTGAACATGCTCCGTTGCATGACGTGCTAGTTCAGAACCACGTGGATCCATTAAGATTAACTTCGTGCCATTCTTAATCGCATTCTTCATCCATGTTGCACCAACCGGATGATTAACCGTTGGATTCGCGCCCGTGATGATAATCACATCAGCGTATTGCACGTCGCCCATTGGGTTTGAAACCGCACCTGAACCGATACCTTCAAGTAATGCAACAACAGACGATGCATGACATAAACGCGTACAGTGATCGACGTTATTATTGTTGAAACCAGTACGAACTAATTTCTGGAAAATATAGGCTTCTTCACAACTGCCTTTTGCCGAACCTAGTCCTGCTAAAGCTTTGCTACCCTCTTTTTCAAGAATTTTCTTTAAACCATCAGCAGCAAAATCTAATGCTTCATCCCAGGTTGCTTCGCGGAATATTTCTAGCGGCTTACTAGGATCGAAATTCATTTCCGTCGTTTTTGGCACATCAGAACGGCGAATTAATGGCGTCGTTAAACGCTCAGGATTATGTACATAGTCAAAACCGTAACGGCCTTTAACACATAAACGACCTTGGTTTGCCGGGCCATTTCGGCCTTCAACATGTAGAATTTTATTGTCTTTAACATTGTATGTTAATAAACAACCTACGCCACAATATGGGCAAACAGAATCCACTTTTTTGTCTGGCACAATCATGCCAACACCATTTGCAGGCATCAATGCACCTGTTGGACAGGCTTGAACACATTCGCCACAACCAACACAGGTACTTGCGCCCATGCCATCGCTAATATCGAATGTGATTTGAGTTTCAGCCCCACGTTTTGCAAGGCCGATAACATCGTTAACTTGTACATCACGACAAGCACGCACACAGCGTGTACAGTGAATACACGCATCTAAATTTACGGCGATTGCTGGATGCGATAAATCTTGCTCAACTTTAACGCGTGATTCAAAACGTGCTGGTTGGACATCTAATTTTTTCGACCAAAGCTGTAATTCATTTTTAAGTGAATACGTTTCTTCAGGCATATCGGCATTGAGTAATTCCAATACCATCTTTTGTGCATTCACCGAACGCTCGTTATCGGAAGTAACTTTCATACCTTCACTTGGATAACGACAACAAGATGGAGCAAGTACGCGTTCGCCATCGATCTCAACCATGCAAGAGCGACAATTGCCGACTTCTTCAAGACCATCTTTATAACAAAG
>CALJIH010000241.1 GCA_937974135.1 uncultured Cocleimonas sp.
GCTTTATTCCACCAGAGTTTATTTTGAGGATCAAAACAGCCTTCTTCGTAAGGCTCATCAGTACGAATGAACATACCTTCAGTGTTACTGCCTTCGGTTAAGTCGATTAATTCTGCAGCGTTGGTATATTGCACCAAGAAATCGCGGTCGTATAAACCTAAACGAATTAACTCATGAATAATTGCCAGAATTAACGCGCCGTCTGTACCTGGTTTAATCGGCACCCACTCATCGGCAATCGCGGCATAACCTGTTCGCACAGGATTGATCGCAATGAAGCGACCTCCATTGCGTTTAAATTGCGACAGTTGGATTTTCATCGGATTAGAATGATGATCTTCCGCGGTGCCGATCATAAAGAACAGTTTTGAACGCTCTAAATCAGGACCACCAAATTCCCAAAATGAACCACCAATGGTGTAAATCATTCCCGCAGCCATATTTACCGAACAGAAACCACCGTGTGCCGCGTAGTTTGGTGTACCAAATTGCTTAGCGAACATGCCTGTTAAGGCCTGCATTTGGTCTCGACCTGTGAACAATGCAAATTTCTTGGGGTCTTCAGCGCGAATTTTTCCAAGGCGCTCTTCCATGACTTCAAAGGCTTTATCCCAACTGACTTCTTCGAACTGTCCACCACCACGTTCGGTACCAGGCTTGCGCATTAAGGGTTTAGTGAGACGCGCAGGTGAATACTGCTTCATGATGCCTGAAGCACCTTTCGCACAAAGTACACCTTTGTTTAATGGATGATCGGGATTACCTTGGATATAACGCACTTCACCATCTTTAACCGTAACTTTAATACCGCAACGACAGGCGCACATATAACAAGTCGTTGTTTTAACTTCAACGCCTTCGGTTTTATCAACTATGGGGATTGTTTTCATGCGCAGCCTTGTTCATTCATAATTAGTTTAAAAAAATTAAAACTAATTTGAATTAAATTAAATAGGCTAATAATAATGCACAATAATTTTTTATATCACAAATTAATTATTTTTATCATTAGATACGATTTTGATATTTTGGCTAAAAATCATTGGAGCTAACAGATTACAACTAGACGCAATTATAGGTTATTTATTTAATAACTTATAAAAGTAGGGGGGTGTCTTTTTTAACTTCATTACTATGCCAGCAACAACATGCGTTACTGATATTTCCTTCAGAAATCCCTGCATTTTCTATGGCTCTTGGTGAGTCTAAAAAAGCAACACCCCCTCACTTTTATCGTGTTTTAATTAAAATATATTAATTAACCGCTGGGTAAACCACATCAATCCATTTATCGGTTTTAAAAATTCCACCCGACCAAGCTTTATCTAACTCAGCGAGTGGTTTTTTAGCTTTTGCTTGATCCGCTGTTAGACCTTGCTTTTTCAATTTTAATAAATTGCTATAAGCGGTTTTCAACATATCACGGTAAGCCATAAGATCTTTTTTGTTAGCCAATGGACCATGGCCAGGAATGATCTGAGTTTTATCATTGCTTACTGAGAGCATTGTATCTACCGCGTCAATCAGCCCTTTGACAGACCCACCATTACCGCCATCAATAAATGGGTAAAAGCCGTTAAAGAACAGATCACCCGCATGAATCACATTCGCGTTTTTAAAATGAATAAAGGTATCACCATCAGTATGCGCATTTGACACATGAATAAGATTCACATTCTCTGTATTTATATGAAAATGCATCTTGTTTGAATAGGTGATAACAGGCAAAGCTACAGCTGGTGCTGGTGGTGTTTTATTATTAAAAGCTGCAATTTCATAACCTTTTTGCAAACGTTCTCGAACATTCTCATGCGAAACTATCATCGTTCCTTTTTTACCAAAATTTTCATTCCCTCCAGTGTGATCCCCATGAAAATGGGTATTGACCAAAAACTTAGGTGTATCACCACCCAGTGACTTTATTTTTTCCATCAGTTTTGGCGTCATTGGTGCGAACTGGTCATCAATCACAAAAGTGCCGTCTTTTCCAATAAATACACCCACATTGCCACCTTTACCAGTTAGCATATGAATCCCATTCGCCACTTTTACTGCATTCACTTTAGGAACATCAAGCGCCATTACTTGATGACTTGAAATTAGTACACTCGCAGAAAACGTCATTAGAGTTATTAGTTTTTTAATCATATTAATCACCTCAATTTTAAGTTAGTCGGGTTATCAAGACATATTAAAACGTCCCAATAAGAATTAACGCTAAGAAAATTATTTAAGATGCAATATACGTGCTGCTAAAAAATAATGATAGAAGTCGTTATTAGCTTGCTGTTATAAACGCTCACCGACCATTATTCGATGACCATCTATTGTAGTGATTGCAAACTCACGCATTTGCCAAGGCTTATCTTCTGGCGCATTTGTAATTTCTGCGTTTTTTGAGATTAGCTCAGCATAGTAATCATCAGCACTTTCTACAACTAAATAACAAAAATAAGAATGATCACCGAGTTTTTGTGGTGAAATAGCATCTGGGCAATCACCTGCCATGATTTGACAATTATCCTTAACGTACATTCGCCAACCAGGATCACCAATTTCAGAAACGTTAAAACCTAAAACATTCTGATAAAAATCGGCAGACTTTTTCAGATCAGGAACAGCGATAACAAACATGGTTTCTTTAATCATATTCAGCTCCTTTTTTTATCTTTTACACAAAGTCTTCCTTAAAGCGATGTACTTGAATATTCCATTCCTTAGCTGTAGAACATTCAAGCACCAAACAGGATGGACCACCATGAGTGCGTGTTTTTCCCGCTGCACCCGGATTTATCACCCACGGCAATGCGTCTTTATCGATCACTTGCTTATGCGTATGACCATACACCACAATCTTTGCATTGGGATGTGCTTTGCGCATTGATTCATGGCTGGGTTGTAATGCACCGTGTTTATGTCCATGTTCGACCGCAATGATTCCATTCGCTATTTCAAAACGAATACTCTCCGGTAACTCGTCATCACTAAAATGACAATAGGGATCATTATTACCTGCGACTGCCAATACCTGACCTAATTTAGGCTTCATTTCTTGGATAACATTTACCCCACAAATATCACCCGCATGCACGGCGTAGTCACAATCAGCCACAATTTCAGCAATTCTAGGATCAAGATAAGCATGTGTGTCTGAGACTACAGCCACAGTAGTAACTTTTTCGATATTCGATTTAGTATTTGAATGTGTGTTTATGGACATTTTTAATCTTCAAAAAAAAGCACCATTAAATTATGCCTTTATAAATACAAATACAGAACTTAAAGTTTGGATTTTTGTATTTATCTTCTGATTATTTTTGTTTTTTAAAACAATAAAATAAATTTATTCATCAGCAAGTTATTCTATCTGTACTTGGCAAGGCAATACAGGTATCTTGTACGCCTTTAGCACTATTCCGCCTATATTTTCGGGAGATTAAGCATGATAAAACCACATGGTTCTGATGAACTGAATCCACTTTACGTATCCGACGCTAAGGAACGTGATGCATTACAACAAGAAGCACAAGACTTACCTTCGATTATCGTAAGTTCTGCGACAGCGGCGAATGCAGTGATGTTAGCTGGTGGTTACTTTAACCCACTCACTGGTTATATGAATAAAGCTGATGCGCTTTCTGTGGCGGATAATATGCATACTTCATCAGGCCTGTTTTGGCCGACTCCTGTTTTAAATCTTGTCGAAGACGCAGGCGATATTAAAGCGGGTGATCGCATTGCGCTAAAAGACCCAAATGTAGAAGGTAATCCAGTTTTAGCGGTAATGGATGTGGAAGCTGTAGAAGCGTTCAACGATGAAGAAATGGCAAGCATGACTCAGTCTATTTATCGTCCTGCTGAAGGTGAAGAACATATTGGTGCGGATACCTTTAACGCTCAAGGAAAGATCTGTCTTTCAGGCCCAATCAAGGTGCTAAATTACTCTTATTTTGAACAAGAATTTGCAGGTACTTTCAAAACAGCTGTTGAAATTCGTCATGAAATTGCGGAGCGTGGTTGGAAAAAAGTCGTCGCTTTCCAAACGCGTAATCCAATGCATTTGGCGCACGAAGAACTTTGCCACATGGCAATGGATCGACTCGGCTGTGATGGCTTGGTTATTCACATGCTACTTGGAAAATTGAAGAAAGGTGATATTCCTGCTGATGTTCGAGATGATGCTATCCGCAAGATGGTTGAACTATATTTCCCTGAAAACAGCGCGATGGTTACAGGTTATGGTTTTGACATGTTATACGCGGGCCCTAAAGAAGGCGTTCTTCACGCAGTTTTTCGTCAGAACATGGGCGCAACTCACTTCATTATTGGTCGTGACCATGCAGGTGTTGGAGATCACTACGGTGCGTTTGATGCACAGACGATTTTCGATAATGAAATTGCAGATGGCGAGCTTGAGATCGAGATATTCCGCGCCGATCACACCGCTTATTCCAAGAAGCTAGATAAGGTAGTCATGATGTCTGAAGCACCAGATCACGAAAAAGAAGATTTTGTGTTGCTCTCAGGTACAAAGGTTCGTGAGATGTTGGGACAAGGCATTGCGCCACCTAAGGAATTTTCGCGCCCTGAAGTTGCTCAGATTCTAATTAATTATTATCAAAATCA
>CALJIH010000242.1 GCA_937974135.1 uncultured Cocleimonas sp.
AACGTTTTTCTCTAGCAATATCACATTGGGCTCTTAGCTCGGTAATTGTTGCTTGTTTAGGTTTACGTTGACGACTTTTATTCTGCTTTAGCTTTTTAGATTTTTCTGACTGATTATGCGTGTTGATTTGAGTAAAGTCTTTCGACCAATCGACTGCTGGCACGACAACAACTTCGACTTTTTCTGGATTTTTATATGTTACAAATTTGATCTTTTTGGATGATTTTTTATGTTTCTTAGGCGCTTTATTTGAATAATGCGTGTTGCCCGCACTATCTACCCACTTAACAACATCAGCATAGGCATTGAGAGCGAATACAAATAGAAAAATGACTGTCAGTTTGATTAACATAGGAAACCTAAAGTTATTAATACCTATAAGTGTAGATCTTTATACACTTTATTCAATAACAGTTTATGATCGTAAAAAGACAGTTCTTTTCAAAACGGGTAGTGTGCTTGCCTAAATGACACCCCCTTACTTTTATGTCTTTTTAAATCTTAGCAAGCTGTGTGCTTCAAGCTTACAATAAATTCTTTTCTTTACCTTTGTTATCAAGCCAGCTGACTAGATCCGACCACTGCCCTTGATCTTTCACTTTTCGGCTCTTATTGAGTTCATGAATGCCAAGCCCATTGTCATTAGCATACACATAATTTTGTGCATCATTCAAACTTGCAACAAAAGGGATGCCTAATCGGTCTAAGAATTTTTGGAGTTTACGATAAGACACGGCATTGGATTTCACTCTATTTGCCACGATACCAATATCACTGAACTTTAATCCATTTTCTTTTGCGCCACCTTGAATTAACAATGTTTCGATAAAGTGCGCACAAGCATGAATATCAATCGGTGAGGGTAATACGGGTAGCAATAACGTATCGGTATCTTTTAACAAATGTCTTAGTGTTGTCTTGTCTAAACCGACACCAGCAGGTGAATCGACAATAGTAACCTGTGTGTTTGATGGTGGTTTGATTCTCTCATCATCCAATGAAGTAATAATTTTATCTTTAGCGTTAATACCAAAAATGCTTGGACTAGTCCCATTACGCCGATTCAACCAATGCATGCTCGAACCTTGAGGATCATGATCAATCAAGCAGGTGTTATTTCCTTGTTGTGCGTAATATGCTGATAAGTTGGTGGCGATGGTGGTTTTACCGCAACCACCTTTTGAGTTCATTATTGTGATTCTATGCATTCTCTGGTGGCTCCACATTCATATTCGCAACTTTTATAAAACAGATGACAATTCTCCACTCTGTAGTTATTTATTTTGCTTGTAATTGTAGGTTCATTTTAGTCGAATACAATGGTTGATTTTGATTAAAAATTGACACCCCCCACCTTTTGTACGATTTCTAAATTATCCTTTTGGACATTCGTCAAAGCTTTGAATACCGGCTTTAGCATTAATTTTTACGTTAAGAGATAACTCTTTACCTTTTTTATTTTTTAATTGAGTAGTGATATCTGCAATAAAAAACTCTCCCTCTGCTTGCGGTATGTTTTTGATGTCTATTTCTCCCGTGCCAGTCTTATATCCTTTTGCTTTGCCATCACGATATCTCACTTTTACTAGAGTCGCGCGATTTGGTGGATAATCCTGGCTACCAATAACAGGGTGTTTACCTAAATCAGTTTTTAATGGGAGTTTAATTTCGAACTGATAAAGTTTTTTTAACATTTTTATTTCCAACTCTTGGAAATATTTCCCTTCAACTGGAACTTCTGATTTTCCACAGAAAATCCATACTCGCCCTTCTAGTATCTCTTCAGTCGCACCTTCTATAAAAATATTAGGCAACAAAGTATAAATGGTTTAAAAATACCCATTGGTTTCTCCCAAAACAATCAATGCCACCTACCTTATAAGTTTTTGCAGGACTGTCCAAATGGATTCTTATGCACTTCCACCTCGGTAAAACGATTTTTAGCATAACGCTCTGCAACTCTTAAAATAGCACTCTTAATTAACTTAGTCATATCTTTACTCCTTGTTGGTTGTTTGAATCCTTAAGATGAGATGAAGTATATGAGCAAGAGCAAAAGCTTTTTGTGACATAAATCACAGAAAATAAATTTATGCTTACATTTTTCATAAGTGTTAACGAAAAGGTATTTCAAGAGTAGAAAATTTAAAATGCAATCAAAAGACCGCACCCAACCGTCAAGTTAACTCATCGAAAACAAAGACCACGTATAATGAAGATTACTTAGCATAAATAGCAGGGGGTAGGTTCCGATTGTCCTCCAAGCCCCTGCTATTTTTGCCAAGTATTTTTGCAACCACAAGACTAAATGATATTGAAAATACTCGATAAAAATTTATTAAACGAATTGTATCGTTATGCCATTTCGTTAACGAATAACGAAGACCAGTCTTACGATCTATTGCAGTCTTGTATTGAAAAATACTTAAAAGCTGACACGGATAATATACAAACACCAATCGCGTATTTAAAACGCATGATACGCAATGAGTTTATCGATCAAACGCGTAGGCAACGCTTTCAACATGAGGTGGATGCCGATGACCTTGAGAAAATAAATAATGAGAAAGCACTTGAAACAGTCAGTCTTGAAGACGTGTTTGTTCGACAATCAGAAGTTAGCTCTCTGTTAGGAACCATGAAAGCCGATGAAAGAGAATTATTATATTTATGGGCAGTTGAAGAATATACCCTCGCAGAAATCTCAGAAATCAAACAAGTGCCCAGAGGTACTTTATTATCAAAATTGCATCGCTTAAAAAAGCGAATTCAATTACAACAAAGAAGTGAAAACGTTGTGAATCTAGGTGTTAAGCCATGAAAGACCTCAATACAAAAACCATAAATACTGCACTTAAGGATTATTACGCATCTAAATCATTATCAGGTGAGCAACTTGATAATTTATTAATGATGCAAGTCAGTACCAATAAAGCTGATTCTTTCTCCTCTACAAAAAGTGGGACACTTGATGATAAAACAAGTTGGCTGCATCGTTTTTTGCCGCTCACGCGTAACTATCGTAGTGCTTTTTATGTCACTGCATTTTTGTTTTTAGCATCTATGTTTACCGTTTTTAGCTTATTAGACAGAGAGCCCGCGTCGCAGCCATTATCGCAACGCATCATGAGTGAGATCGTATATAACCATAATCAAGACATGCCGATTGAAATTGCATCAAGCTCACTAACTGATATTAGCGAATACTTGAATAAACTGAGTTTTTCGATTGTGTTGCCGAATGCATTATCTCAACCAAACTGGCAACTTTTGGGCGGACGTTATTGCTCTATTAATGGAAAACTAGCGGCTCAACTTAAAGTTAAAAATTTAAAAGACAATAGTATTTCGACTTTTTATCAGGCTGCAATAGATAAAAATCTGGATAAATCTGACGAGAATGCTATCAGCGATACGATTGATGGTGTGGGCGTATCTATTTGGCAAGAACAAGGTTTATTACTTGGTTTAGCCAGAGAAAAACGCACGTTCCTTAAATGAACATTTAAATAAACAATTAACAAATACACGGGTATCCATTATGCAAGATTCATCATTTAAAACTCGCAGAACTATACTAAAAGCAGGTCTTGCTACTGGCGCTGCATTATCAGGTTTAGCAGCACCAACTTCATTATTAGCAAACGGTCACAGCCGAGGTATACAAGGCTATGTTGCACCTGAATTAGAGATACCTTATTGGATAGATGGAAAGGGAGAAGAGCAAGCGCCGTTTAGTATCGCGGCGAATAAAGGGAAATGGATTTTTCTCAAATGTTTTCAACACTGGTGCCCCGGTTGCCATGCAACGGGGTTTCCTACGTTGGTACAATTGACTAAAGCGTTTCCAAAACATGAGCAACTTGCGGTCGCGGCGATTCAAACAACGTTTGAAGGTTTTTCTACCAATACTCAAGACGCACTGCGAAAAAACCAATTGCGTTACGACTTAGATATTCCGTTTGGCCATGATACCGGCAAAAGTTCAGCTGCTCATGGAAGTAGAGAACGTTATCCAAACACTATGATCTCTTATCAAACCGGTGGCACACCGTGGATTATTATCGTCGATCCAAAAGGGCACGTTGTGTTTAACGATTTCAGAGTAGATACGGACAAACTCATCAAATATCTATCCGAACAATTCGTCTAAAACCATAAAAAAGGGCAAAACAATGTCATTAAAAGGCAAAAAATCAAATAAAAATAAAACAGCAAAAAAGAAATCAACAAATACGTTTAATTTTGCTCATGTTCTCAAAAAAGCTCTGGTTGTATTTTGCTTTCTAGGAGTTATTGCAGTTCCTGTTTACGCTTATATGCAAAACTCTAAAGCCGAACATGACTTATCTGTCGTTGGAAATGGCTTACCTACGGTCGTGCAAGTGCATGATCCAGGTTGCCGCTTGTGCAATCGATTAAAGAGTAACTTAGGTAAAGTAAAAGGTGAATTTGAAGGTAAAATACAGTTTAAAACCGCAAATATCCTAAAACAAAAAGGTAGAGATTTTGCTAAAAAATATAAAGTACCGCATGTGACTTTGTTGTTTTTTGATAAGAAAGGAGAACGCGTCAATACTATTCAAGGTGTGACTTCATCAGATGTCATTAAGACCAATCTTCAAAGCTTA
>CALJIH010000243.1 GCA_937974135.1 uncultured Cocleimonas sp.
TCCTCGAGTTCATCATCACGAACAAGGCGTTTTAGTTTTGGAGTTTATTGAATCTCAAACTTTAAACGAAGCTGCAGTTCGCAATCCTGAAAACCTTCCACAAATAATAAGCTTAATGAAAAAAGCGCACAGTGAAATTGCAACGCATCTGAGTTCGCCGGTGTTGGCATTCTGGCCTTTTCAAGTAAACCGAACCTATATCAATCGACTTGAGGCAGAAAACTCTAATCATAAAAAACGACTGCCAAGAATGTTAGCTGATCTCCAAGTACTTGAAACCGCAACGGGTCCGGTCAAGTTAGTGATAGGACATGGAGATATGTTAGCGGCAAACATCCTAGATGATGGATCTCGATTATGGCTCATTGATTGGGAATATGGGGGGTTTAATACCCCCTTATTTGACCTTGCTGGTCTAGCGGGAAACAATGGTTTATCTGAAGAACAAGAACGTGCAATGCTCGAGCAATATTTTGATACGCCTTACGAACAACACTGGCTTGCTTATCAAGCAATGAAATGTGTGTCGCTGATGCGCGAAACATTGTGGTCAATGACATCTGAGATACATTCTAATATCGATTTTGATTATGCAGCTTATACCACTGAAAACATGGATCGCTTTACTGCTGCTTATCAAGAATTCTGCCATATAAATTCATAAGCTATTATATGAGTCTACCTACATCATCAAAAACAATTATTGTAGGTGGCGGTATTATAGGTTGTTCAACGGCTTATCATCTGGCGCAAATGGGGCAAGAAGTGTTGCTGTTAGAAAAAGCAGCGCTTACCTCTGGCTCTACTTGGCATGCTGCTGGCTTAGTAGGACAACTACGATCCAGTGCAAATGTTACGCAGTTGTTGGGTTACTCCATTGAGCTTTACAATCGTTTGGAAGATGAGACGGGTTTAAATACTGGCTGGAAAATGAATGGTGGTTTACGACTAGCATGCAATCAAGAACGTTGGACAGAAGTAAAACGTCAAGCAACCACCGCTCATTCTTTTGGATTAGATATGCAATTGTTAGGCCCTCAAGAAGCACAAGATCTTTGGCCTCTGATGGATATTGGCGATGTTGTGGGTGCAGCTTTCCTACCTAGCGATGGGCAAGCAAATCCATCGGATATCACACAAGCTCTCGCTAAAGGCGCACGTGCTAAAGGTGCAATGTTAATTGAAAATATGCCTGTTGTTGAGCTATTAACAGACAAAGGTGAAATCTCTGGCGTACGCACTAAAGATGGAGATATTCTGTGTGAAAAACTGGTGTTGTGTTGTGGTCAATGGACGCGTGAATTAGCTGACACTATTGGTGTAACTGTTCCCTTAGTATCCATCGAACATCAATATATGGTCACCGAACCATTTGATGTGCCCGCAGATTTACCAACCTTACGGGATCCTGATCGTTTGACCTATTACAAAGAAGAGGTTGGCGGGTTAATTATGGGCGGTTATGAGAGTAATCCTATTCCTTGGGCAATAAAGGGGATTCCAGACCCTTTTGATTTTCAATTGCTTGAATCAAATTATGATCATTTTGAACAAATCGTTGATCTTGCTATTCCTCGTGTACCCAAACTCGAATCAGTTGGGATCAAGCAGTTGCTAAATGGCCCTGAAAGTTTTACACCCGATGGCAATTTTATCCTTGGTGAAGCACCTGAAATGCGTAATGTGTTTATCGGTGCAGGCTTTAATGCCTTTGGCATAGCTTCGGGAGGTGGTGCTGGAATGGCATTGGCTGAGTGGGTAGCCAATGGACAAGCACCTTATGACTTATGGAGTGTAGATATACGACGCTTTGGACAACCTCATAGCGATATCGAGTGGGTAAGAACACGAACCCTTGAAGCATATAGTAAGCACTACACCATGTCTTGGCCTTCAGAAGAACACATAAGTGGACGCCCGAACAAACGATCTCCTTTATACAGCTTATTAAAAGAATCAGGAGCAGTATTCGGTGAAAAACTTGGATGGGAACGACCAAATTGGTTTGCCCAAGAAGGTGAAGAGCCAAGTGATATCTATACGTATAATCGACCGAATTGGCATGCTGCAGTTGCAAGAGAACATAAAGCAGCGCGTGAAAATGCCGTGCTTTTTGATCAAACCTCTTTTGCTAAATTCATGTTAAAAGGCTCAGATGCTAAAGCTGCTTTAGAATGGATGTGTGCGAATGAAATAGATAAACCTGAAGGATCGATCATTTATACTCAGATGCTCAATGATAAAGGTGGAATAGAATGTGATCTCACTTGCACACGTATTGCTCATGATGCTTATTATATTGTTACGGGCACCGGTTTTGTCACTCATGATTTTGCTTGGATTAAACAAAACATTTCTGAAAATTTGAATGCTGAGTTGACCGATGTTACCTCTTTAAAATCTGTTTTATCTTTATTTGGTCCTAAGGCAAGAAACATTCTTGAAAGTGTTACAAAGGAAGATGTTAGTAATGATTCACAACCATTTGCGACAGCCAAAAATATCAATATCGGAGGTTGCCCTGTATTAGCAATGAGAATTACATATGTAGGCGAATTAGGCTGGGAACTGCATGTACCTATCGAAAATGCTAAGACCGTATATATAGCTTTGCATAAAGCCGGAGCTAAATATGGATTGATTAATGCAGGTTACAGAGCCATCGAAACATTACGACTTGAAAAAGGCTATCGTGCATGGTCATCAGATATTGGCCCTGATCATACCCCTATTGAAGCTGGAATTAGTTGGGCGGTTAAAATGAATACTGACATCCTATTCAAAGGACGAGAAGCAATTGATGCTCAACAAAAAACAGGAGTTAAAAAAATTCTTGCAACATTTACAAGCGATTCAAATACCATATTGCACGGACGAGAAACAATCTATCGTAATGGCAAACGTTGTGGTTGGTTAAGCTCAGGAGGCTATGGTCATACCTTAGGACAATCCATTGGTATGGGATATGTACGTAGTGAAAATACTATTGATAACGATTATGTTTTAAGCGGTGATTACGAATTGGAAGTAGTCACAAAACGTGTGCCTGCCAAAGTAACACTTAAACCACTGTATGACCCTAATAATACTCGTGTGAAAAAGTAACCTTAGATTTATCAAATTAAAACTGCCTAAAAGTAGGGGGGTGTCTTTTAAAAGTTTTAAAATCCATCCATAATCACCGCGATGCAAGAATCCACTCAATATTCAATCTCCCAAGCTAAACAAACCCTCAATGATACGTTCGGTTACGGAGATTTTCGTCACAATCAAGAAGATATCATCAAGCAAGTGTTAAATGATGGTGATGCTTTTGTCTTGATGCCAACGGGTGGTGGTAAATCACTGTGTTATCAAATACCTGCGATGGTACGTAATGGTGTAGGAGTGATTGTTTCGCCATTGATTGCGTTGATGCAGGATCAAGTTGATGCACTCAATCAATTGGGTGTTCGTGCGGCTTTTTTAAATTCTACCCAATCAGCATCTGAACAATACGAAGTCGAACAAGCCTTACATAATCAAGAATTACAAATGCTGTACGTGGCACCAGAGCGTTTGTTGAGTGAATCAACGCTAAACCTTCTAAGTCAGTGTCAAATCGCTTTATTCGCAATAGATGAAGCGCATTGTGTATCGCAATGGGGACATGATTTTAGACCAGAATATCAACGCTTATCCGCCTTGCCAGAGCGTTTTCCTAATATCCCTCGAATTGCTTTAACTGCAACGGCAGATAAACGAACTCGTGCAGAGATTATCCAACAATTACGCTTGCAAGATGCAGGTGTGTTCATAAACAGTTTCGATCGCCCAAATATTACCTATACGATTTCAGAAGAACACAATGCACACGAGAAACTCTGGCGATTTATTCAAGAAAAACATAAAGATAAAGCAGGAATTGTATATTGTTTATCACGTAAAAAAGTTGAGGCTACAGCTGAGTGGTTAACTAAAAAAGGAGTGACTGCCTTAGCTTATCATGCAGGTTTATCCGCTGATTTACGTGCTTTACATCAACAACGATTCTTACGCGAAGAAGGTGTAATTATCGTTGCAACCATTGCTTTTGGCATGGGTATCGATAAACCCAATGTTCGTTTTGTCGCACATTTAAGTCTGCCTAAAAATATCGAAGCGTATTATCAAGAAACGGGTCGAGCAGGGCGCGATGGTGAGACCGCTGATGCGTGGATGAGTTATGGCTTACAAGATGTGATCTTTCTGCGACAAATGATGATGGATGGAACAGGCAGTGAGCAATACAAACGTTTGACCAATCAAAAACTTGATTCGATGCTTGGTTTGTGTGAAATGGCGAGTTGTCGTCGTCAAGCAATCTTGGGGTATTTTGATGAGGAACTGACTGAGCCTTGTG
The DNA here is from genome assembly GCA_937974135.1 of uncultured Cocleimonas sp. GTDB lineage: Bacteria > Pseudomonadota > Gammaproteobacteria > Thiotrichales > Thiotrichaceae > Cocleimonas. The sequence goes on from CALJIH010000243.1 coordinate 4,382, forward strand.
GCAATTGTGATAATTGTTTAAATCCGCCAGAAACCTGGGATGCCACAGAAGATGCGCAAAAGGCTTTGTCTACAGTATATCGAACCGGACAGCGATTTGGCGTGGCATACCTAACCAATGTGTTACTGGCAAAAAGCGATGATCGAATTGTGAATAATGGCCATGATCAAATCAGCACTTGGGGTATCGGTGAAAATCTTAAAAGCCATGAATGGAGTGGTTTATTTCGGCAATTAATTTCGCAAGGGTATTTGAATACTAATTCAGAATACGGTGGCGTGGAATTGACTGAAAAATCACGACCCTTATTAAAAGGTGAAGTGAATTTACAAGCGCGAAAACAACGTAAGCCTGAAAAACCTTCAAAAGCCGTCAAAAGTCGAAACGCTAAAGCAGAATTACGTAGCGTCGATGAAGAACTGTTTGAAGCGTTACGTGCGTTGCGCACTGACTTAGCTAATGATCAGGGCGTGCCACCATATGTGATATTCAGTGATGCATCGCTCATTGAAATGGCTAAACAACGCCCACAAAGTGATGATACTTTCCGTTATATTAATGGCGTCGGTGATATGAAGCTTGAACGCTACGGCGCGAAGTTTATGGATGTGATTGCAGAACATCCATTACCTGAATTATTTAAAAATAACTTCTCAGATACCATCAATGAAACGCTATCTTTGCACAATGAAGGATTAAGCGTTGAGGAAATATCAGAGAAAAGAGACTTAAGCACTTCTACGATTTATTCACATCTTGCAGATGTTATAGAGGCAGGTATGCTCAAATGCGCGGATGTATTAGACATCGAAGATGAAGATTTAGAGACGATAGAGAGAACAGCTGAGTTTTTAAATTCAAAAGAAAAGAATGCCTTGAAGCCCCTATTTGAAGAGCTCGAAGGTGAATGGAATTATGGCATTTTAAGGTGTGTCGTTAGTGGCTTATGAAATTCGTTTACGCTGTGTTAGAAGTCAATGAATACTTGTATCATCTTAAGCATTAATTAAGTATGAAAGTGCTATATTCATGTTCTTACATCGCCTTGAAAAGGATAATGTTCAAAGGTGAAAAATAAAAATAAAGGACTTGATTGTTATGAACTACTATTTTTTGTTTTTGGGTTTATTCATTTTATACATTTCGTATAAAGAATTAAGTGGAAAAGAAACGGATACTGATACTCTTGAAGTGTTTGATATATATGCTTGGTTCAGTTTCACGCGAGAAGATAACCCAATGATTTATTGGATTCTTATTTTGATTCAAATAACGGTTGGATTAGGTTTAATCATCAAAGGGTTTATTGGTAACGATTAATTTAAAATCTATAGATCTTCTCCCAATTTAAATCATTCAACCGAGCTTTAGCTAGACAATGTTGCAGTGAAACGACGACTAACTGAAGGGAAGGTTTGTCAAAACCGCCTAGCTTTGCATAAAATCTATTTACGTTTTTAAATCACAAAAACGTAATATCATTCAAAAGTAGGGGGGTGTCTTTTTATTAATTATCAATGAATTAGACGGCATATTTTATCGATTAGTAGGCAAGCGTTTTAATATAGTCACCTGTTTTTTATCCACTGAAATATAACCTTGATCTTTCAGGTCTTTAAAAATGCGACTCACCATTTCGCGAGATGAGCCTATCATTTCTGCAAAATCTTGATGAGTTAATTTGGGTGTGATGAGTTGTCCATGGATATCTTTTTCAGCGAGTTTATAAATGGCAGCGATTAATCGACCATGGATATCATTGGATGTTAATGAACAAATGGTTTCATCCATTATACGAATGCTTGCGGTTAACGATCTAAATAATGACCAGCTCGCATCGGGGTGCGAATCGAGAAAATCTTTAAACATCACATGATCAATATTAAGAAGCGTACATTCTTCTAATGTGGATACGGTTGCAGAGCGTGGTGCATCATCCAGCAAACTTAATTCTCCAAAATAATTACCGTTATTGAAAAAACTAAAAATCGTTTGGTTCCCATCTTCGTCAGTCGCATACGCTTTTAATCGACCATAGACCACCACAAATAAGCTTCGGCTTAAATCCCCCTGATTGATAATAATTGTATTCTTGTTAAATTTGGTTTGTTTCATCATGCCTGCAAGTTCAAGTAATTGCGGCTGAGTCATGCCTTTAAAAAAACCTATATTTTCTAATAATTTGGCACGATTTGATAAAAGTAAATTTGAACCGTTAAGACTATCACTCATGTATTTCCTCCCTGAGCTGATTGAAGGATAATCAGCACTATAAATATAGCTAATAAATACCTTAATGTTTTGGTTTAATTTAAGAAAACAGGAAAAATTAGCTAAAAGTAGGGGGGTGTCTTTTAGAAACTTAGGAGATATTAATTGCAAAAATTACTTTTTATACTCGTCAAGATGAATAACCCTTCGAGCATAGTTAAATGAAATTAGTGTCAAAGTTTTCTAATTTAAAATGATCACTTTGGTTTTTGCGAAGTGCTATCTTAAAGTAATTTCATACTCTTGCTATATCAGAGTTTTTGTAAATCAATGCCGTTGACTAATCCTAAGAATTCGCTTCTTTCTTTAC
>CALJIH010000244.1 GCA_937974135.1 uncultured Cocleimonas sp.
AAAAGACACCCCCCTACTTTTAAGCACTTTTCATTCAAAAATGCTTAAAAGTAGGGGGGTGTCTTTTTACTAAGATATTTTTAGCGATTAAGCTTCAGACATTATCCATTGCCTAAAAGCATATCTCCTGAATAACCTTGATTTTCTAGAATTCTACGCAAGCGTCGTAAAGCTTCCATTTGAATTTGACGAACCCTTTCACGAGTTAAACCTAATTCTTCGCCAACTTGTGCTAACGTAGAATTATCATGTCCATGTAAGCCAAAGCGGCGTACGATAACTTCTTGCTGCTTAGATTCTAACTGGTGTAACCAATCTTCAACGGAATTGTGCACTGCTTCATCATTGATACATTCTGATGGATCTTTTGCTGATTCTTCAGATACAAAATCCACTAAAGGATTGTTACCTTCTTTACCGATATTGATATCTAAAGAACTGACTCTCTCTCCATAATGTAACAACTTTTGAAGTTTCTCAGCAGGTTTGCCTAACGCTTCTGCAACCTCTGCAACAGTCGGCTCAACGCCTGTCTTTTGCATCAATTCTTGCATTTTACGATAGTACTGATTGATTTCTTTATTGATATGTATGGGTAGTCTAATAGTCCGTGATTGATTCATTAATGCACGTTCTATGTTTTGTCGAATCCACCATGTTGCGTAAGTTGAGAACCTAAAACCACGTTCAGGATCAAATTTTTCAACGGCATGAATTAAGCCCAAATTACCTTCTTCAATTAAGTCTGGAAGGGGTAAACCACGATTCATATAACGTCGTGAAATTTTAACCACCAAACGAAGATTACATACAATCATCTTTTTACGACCATAGGCATCACCTTCGCGAGCTAATCGGCCGTATTTAATTTCTTCTTCTGGCTTTAATAAGGGTGAAAACTCAATCTCTTTGAGATAAAGCTGAATTGCATCTAATTCTTTTCTTGATACATTAGATTTTTTTCCTGCTGCTTTTGCATCTTCTAATGTTTGGTTAATCGGATTAACTTTAGCGTTATTGTTGTTTGGGTTTGCTTTTGAAGTGTTAGGGGTTTTTAAAGGAACATCAGGGGTCGAATGTTCAAATAGCATACAATGGTCTCCGTTTCCATGGCGATAAATAACAAAAGGAATAAGGGGATTTGTTATTTATACTGACTTAGTAATGCAACTAAGTCTGTTCAACATCTACTTTATCGATAACGATCAAAAAAACAGTTAAATAGTTTTGATTTAGGGGGTCGATAAGATAGCACTTTTTATGGTTAGATTTTCTCAACATAATGTTAATAAAAACTAACTTTGACAAACTTTCTTGAACATAACATATAAAATAGCTTTGTATCTAGTTCTTTTAACAGAAATTAATATTTTTTTTAAAAATAGCAAAAAAATGTAATTTCTTTTGATTTTTAATAATTACGCAGATAATTTATTTTTATAATATGATGTAACACAAAATTACTTGTAGATATATCTATTAATTTAGAAACTAACTAACTGGGCAGTTTGTCATATATATATACTGGAAAAATTCTGACAATTCTTTGGGGCTTAAAATTACATTCATGAATAAACTTAACTTTTGTTTTTTACTTATACTATGCACTATCTTAAATCACAGTGCGCATGCATTTCCAGCAAATAGTTTGAGACCTGGAGGAGTTGCCGTGATAAATGTATTGCCATCAAATCAACCTAAACCCTATGTCACTTACAAATCGTCTCCTGTTGCTTTAGTTAAAGGTCAACAAAATTGGCTTGCCATTGTGGGCATCGCTTTAAGCGCAAAAACAGGTTCTCATCAAGTTTCAATAACAGAAGCTTCAGGTAGGCTTAGCACAAAAAAATTCAACGTTAAAAGTCATCAATATAAAACCCAACGCTTAACGATTAAAAATAAAAACAAAGTTAATCCAAATAAAAAATCGACAAAACGTATTGAACGAGAATATCTATTAAAACAGAAACTAAAGAAAACCTTCTCACCTAATCAGGCAAAGTTAAATTTTATTAGGCCTGTCAGTGGTCGTGACAGTGGTCGTTATGGATTAAGGCGTATCCTAAACGGACAAAAACGAAATCCTCACAGTGGCATGGACATTGCTGCACCTGAAGGAAAGAAAATTAAAGCCGCAGAGTCAGGTACAGTTATTTATGTTGGTGATCTGTTTTTCTCAGGGAGAGTGGTGTACATAGACCATGGAAATGGACTCATTAGTCTCTATGCACATTTGAGTAAAATTCATGTAAAAGAAGGTCAACATGTTAAGCGAGGTGAGGTAATTGCCCGTGTTGGTAAAACGGGTAGAGTAACGGGTGCGCATCTGCATTGGACGGTCTACCTGAATGGAAATGCTGTAGACCCTGCACTTTTTATCGAAAATAATAAGTAATCACCATTTATCTTAAAAATACAAAAAACGTAAGTAACTGATAATTATACAAATAAACCTATTGTCAGAAATAATTTGACAGTTTTATATTCCATTCAGGTTTGATTCAGGCACATAATTGTATTCTATACCCTACTTCAGCAAGAAAGTTACTTTTCAAAGGGGTTTGTGTTGTAACTTTTGTTGAATGGGGAAATCCATTACTCCTAAAAATAATAAAGAAGTCAAATACACTCATGACTCAATTAAGGATTCTTCTGCCAACTGCTGAATATAGTCATTGTTCCATAAGACGGCCAAACTATTGGGGAGCTGAATTATCGGGCTAACAGCAATGACGGTTATCAATTTTACGGGGGTATTGTTGATAGCCCATGATAAAAGCGAGCTTCGGCTCGCTTTTTTTTATTCTATTACAGTGCTTTTCCTTATTACTTTTATTTATCGCTCTCTTTTGGGAGGCATTGTAATTGGAGTCTTCTTTACGCCATGTTCAACCGCCATTACAGCGGCAGTAATTCTTGAACTAATATTTAGCTTTCGTAATATCGCTTTAACATGAAGCTTTACAGTACCATCTGATATGCCTAAGTTTCTAGCAATCACTTTATTGCTTTGCCCTTCTGCCAGCAAGGTTAGAATTTCGAATTCTCGAGGAGTAAGTACCGCAAAAGGATCCTCCTTCTCTTCTTTTTCTGTATCATTTTCTAAACTATCGCCCTGTACTGCGCTAGCTAAAACTGGCGCAAGATCTGGAGCAACCACTGTTTTTCCTGCAACAATTTCTCTTAATGCTACAACCAATTCATCGGGCTCCATATCTTTAAGTAAATAGCCTTGAGCACCATTACGTAAAGCACCCACTAAGTCACTTTCATCGCTACTTGTGGTTAACATAGCTACGGGTAAATCAGGCTTAGTCTCTTTCAATATTTTAAGAACACTTATGCCATCCATGTGTGGCATTCGCATATCTAGCAAGACAATATCTAAAGATTCACTAGCGGCAATCTTTACACCTTCAGAACCGTCTCCTACATCAGCTACAACTTGTATATTACGCCGCGTGAGTAAATCTCTAAGGCCCGCTCTAAATAATGTGTGATCATCGATTAATAAGATTCGTTCATTCATGTCATTTCACTTTAGTCATAATGTCAAAATAGATGCCGTATTCAGTGGAGATTTTTCACATTAACCGCGTCATCATGTATCGGCACCTCGAAACTCAGTTGAATCAATGTGCCTTCGCCATCATCATCTTCATATTGAATTTCACCATTGATACGTTCTGCTCTCTCACGCATTACCGATAAACCAATATGATTTTCTGAAGTATTATTGGCTAATTTACTTTCATCAATACCAATACCATCATCTTCAACTAATATACTGCAATGCCCATCTTCAGTGCTTATCATCAAAATACGAACATTATCTGCTTGAGAATGCTTTTTCACGTTTGCTAATGCTTCTTGAATAATACGGATAACCTCTACTTCGGTATCTCGAGCAAGATTTTTTAGCTCCCAGTTGTGATAAAAGAAGACTTCTATATCGGTTTCTTGCTTAAACTTTTCACTTATTCGTTCTATTGAGCGGACAACACCTTTGCCATCAATCGGTGCCCTGAAATGTGTAATCAAACTTCTCAATTCAGAATAAGCATTATCGATAATTTCTTCTAAACCGCCTAGTTCTTGCCAAAGACTACTTTCATCAAGCTGCTCGACTTTTTGCATAGAATCATCGAATAATCTTATTTTGATCCTTAAGGTTGCTAAGGTTTGCGCTAAAGAATCATGTAGTTCATGAGCCATTCTCGTGCGTTCTTCAATAATGGATAACGTTCTTGCATCCTGCTCTACACCTGCCTGCTCTATTGCCATCCCAAGATGCTGTCCAATACTCACTAATAATTCATGTTCACCTTCAAGAAAATCTTGCTCTTTTCTGTGTACAAATAAATTATAGATACCCAGTGTTTTATCTCTGTACTGTAAGGGAATCGCGAGCATTTCTATATCTTCATCATCTTCAAAAAATGGCGTGTCGATGATCAAACCACACTTTTGAACATTTGCATTTATCATCACTCCAACATCATCTAGTGCTACTCCGCATAAACAATCAGGTAATGGTAATAAATCTTCTTTTTCTATAATTTCTTCACTTAGACCAATGCTGGCTACCAAGCGCAATTGATTTTCTTTATCTAACAACCTAACTGTCGCTGCTTTTGCATTAACTACTGAGGTTAAAGTATCTAGAAATCTTCGTAATAAGTCTTCTAAGCTATTGGATTTATTGATTGTTCTTGATACATCATAAAGAACTCCAAGGTAATATTTTTTCTGTTCGATGCGCTCTGCTTGACGAGCAAATCGTTGTTGTTCGAACACTGACAAGGACTCATAATCATCAGAAATTTTATTAATTTGTGAGCGAATTTCAACAGACGGTGAGCCGCTTCCAACGGTCATTCTTGAACTTAAATCGCCCTTTAACAAGTGCTTTGCCCACTGATTTATATCATCACTGAATGAGGTAAAATGTCTCCAAGAGAGAAACAGCATTAACAATAACCCAACACCAGACACCAACCCTAAAACAGTAACTATAAGCGCTAGTTTCTCTGAGTAATCACCAGTATTTAACAACCATACTGTGGTTAAACCTGTCATTACAAATACAATCAAAAGTAAAACAAATAATAGTTTACTTATCGATGAAGGTTTAAATATTTTGGAATGCTCATCCTGCTGCATAAATCTAATTATTCAGCTGGTGGCTTATAGTGTGGATCGTTTGGGTTTAAAAATACGATCTGATTTTCACCTTCAATTTCTACAAAATCCATTTGCATTCCGCCTATCAAAGGTAGAGTGGCGGAGTCGACAACAAAGGTGACTTGTTTTTCATCAAAAGTCTTATCACCTTCATTAACATTAGAATCGAAACCCATATTGTAATGAAACGAACCATTTTCTTTGACACTAATAGCAATTCTTAATGGAACTTCAGCTTCGCCCATTTGTTCGAGAGAAATTTTGACTTGTTTTGCTGCGGCATCTGATAATTTGATCATAGCTCTAATTCACTAGATTGAATTGATTGATTAATCAACTTCACCCTAGTATTTACTTTTGACTGGACAAATTCAACAAATCTGTTTGCCCAAGGATAGTTTTCAGTATGACGCATATGCGAATAGTTAGCGATTAGGTTTTTGTAAACCCATCCATCATTTTCTCCCGTAATCCCATTTCCTCTTATGACTTTATAAGCGAATTTTCCTTTTTTCTTTAACCCTTGTAATGCAGAGTAATGAAATTCGTGTGCATGAATTATTTGTGTTTGCTGAGATTCATTCGTGCGCAGTTCATTCCAGGGCATATCACTGGTTTCTTCAAGCTGAACATAACCCCTTCCTTGTGGCCTGCTATGCATGATTGCATTTGCAGGGATAATACCTACCATCTCAGTCGATTGATTTTTCCAATGAATAGATTCGCTGAGGTACATTAAACCGCCACATTCTGCATAGGTAGGAAGCCCAGATTCTATAGCCGCATATACACTGTCTCGCATTGAAACATTATCTTCTAACGCTTGCATTTGAGTTTCGGGAAACCCTCCTCCTATAAACAAACCATCAAGATTTTTTGGTAAAGCCTCATCTTCAATGGTGTTGATTGAGACTAACTCTGCTCCAGCATCAATTAAGGCTTGTTTATCATCGGCATAATAAAAACCAAATGCGGCATCTTCGCAGATACCAATTCTTACTTTTGCTTTATCTGTAGTTTTTGCATTAGCCTTAATATTGGGCAACCATTGTTTATTATTTATAGCCAAATCCGTTGCGGAGTTTGCGCAATCCATAACTTTTGATAAATCAACAGAACCTGTTACAAACTGAGATATTTCACTAATTCTTTGGTTTGCATCACGTGTTTCATTACTCGGCATTAAACCGAGATGACGTTCAGCTAAATCCATAGACTTACTTTTACGTAACATTCCAAGAACTGGGATATCCGTATATTCCTCAGTGACTGCGCGTAATTTTTGCTCGTGTCTTGAACCACCACAGAAGTTATAAATAACGCCGACAATTTGAACTTCAGTATCAAAACATTGATAGCCTAATAAAAGTGGTGCCACACCGCGTGTGACTCCGCGAGAATCAATGATTAGAATAACTGGAGATTTAGTTAACTTTGCCATGGCAGCATTGCTATCGCTGCCATCTAATGCCACACCATCGTGCAAACCTTTATTGCCTTCGATGATACAAATATCGGCATCTTTACCATAACGATCCAAAGTACCCATTATTTCTGCAGAAGACTGAGTATTGAAGTCTAGGTTATAACACTGACGTTGAGAGCGAATGCTACTGGCATTAGCAAGCCATAGCGGGTCGATATAATCAGGGCCCTTTTTAAATGCTTGTACTTTCTTACCCTGTTGAGACAGGGCTGCGCATAGACCAATTGATAAGGTAGTCTTACCTGAAGATTTATGCCCTGCTGATATATAGATTCGACCCATAAATGCAGTCTACACTATCCACAAACGCTTATTTATTATCCCTAAAGAGCTATCAGCCCCCTCTTTTTGGATAGAACTAATCAATAGACACTACTAATTTTAAAAAAGACACCCCCCTACTTTTAGTGTGTTTCTAAAGAATATCTATATTCACTTATTTAACGTTGAGAGCCACGCCATCAAACTCAATTCCAGTCCAACCATTTTTCATAAAACTGCGTATATTCGAATGATCATCACCATTTGGGTTTTTCAGAACTTCATCTCGATAATATGCACCGAAGCAAGCTAGGGTTTGATCTACCGTTAATCCATGCATTTGTCCGAATGAAAGTATTTTACATGACCCTAAATTCTCGCTTTCAGAGTTTTTAATATCACCATTTCTAAATGCAGTTGGTTTGAATTCATATTCACTCTCAATGAGTTCTATTATTTCATTGAATTCAATTGTATCGGGAGTACTTTTAAGTTTTTCTAGGTATTCAGTCGTGGTCATTATTTAAATTTTCATTAAATGTTAATCAATAAACTGCTTATAACTATCCATGTATAACACAGCTTCTTTTAGGATAAAGTCTTGGAATTCTTTAGCAGCAGGATGTAAATGCTTACCCTTCCGTTTCACGATATGCCAATAGGTATTAATCGGGAAATCAGCGACATCTAATATAACAAGTTTATTTGCTTCCAACTCTAAAAGAATACTGTGTAGCGACACCACGCCAATACCTAAACCAGCCGATACTGCATGTTTGATCGCTTCATTACTTCCTAACTCTAAGCTACTCTTAATATTAACATTTCTTTGGTTAAAATGATTTTCAATTGCTCCACGAGTACCTGAGCCTGGTTCGCGTAAGATTAAATCCTCTTCAGAAATTTGAACAAGTGGAATTTTCTTTTTATCCACCAATTTATGTTCAGGATCAGCAATCACCACGAGTGAATTTGGAATTAATCGCTCTGATAATAAATCCAGTTTCTCTGGTGGTTCACCCATCAAAACGATATCAGGTTCGAAGTTTTGTAATTGCTGAACCAAATCTCCGCGATTGGTGATTTTAAGAGATACGGTTATGTCTTTATTAATCTTTGCAAACTGCGCAATCATTTGTGTAATTAGATGATTAGAGGTGGTCGTTGCTGATACTTTGATACGCCCTTTATGTAAATCTTTAGCGTCATGAATATCTTGAATTAAGCCATCATAGTCAGCGATCAAGCGTTGAATTTGCGGATAAATATCATGCGCTGCTGAAGATAAAACAATCCGTTTTCCCTGTCTTTCAAATAACTTAACACCGATATTGTGTTCAAGTTGTTTCATCTGCATCGAGATTGCAGGTTGGGTCATATACAAACGTTCAGCGGCCAGAGAATAGCTATGCGTTTGAACAATTGCCTCGATAATTTGTAACTGTCTTATGGTAATGTGCATAAATCGGAGTATAACTATTAGTTATACTTAATCAATATATAATATGCTTTGCTTATTTTAATATCTTCCAAAAAGATAAGTAAACGTTATATGAAAAATAATAAAAATAGTTCTGGTGAGAACTCGTACTGAGCTTAGTCGAAGTTTATCAATTTCATCATGCTGGGCTCGTCGAATTATTTATGCTGAGCCTGTCGAAGCACACCCCCCTACTTTTACTCAGTTTTAATTACATCAAATCCAAACTTCGCAAAATTAAAATGCCAAAACTAACCGAAAATAAAGCGCCCAATGCAGTCATTGCAATGATATTGGCAGCTAATTTGTAATTACCTCCAATGCCTTTTACCATAATAAAACTGACCGTAGCAGTCGGCGAAGCACTCATTAAAAACAGAATGCCTAAATCCATTCCTCGAAAACCATATAAATAACCACCTAATGTAATCAAGACAGGCACTATGACTAACTTTGCAATACTAGCGGAATAGGTTTTCTTTGGGTTTGTTTTGAGTTCTTGGAAGTTTAATGCACCACCTGTACAGAGCAATGCAAGCGGGATTGTTAAGTTAGCTAAATAGCCTCCTGTTGTTGCCGCAAATTCCGGCACAGGAATGCCAAAACCAGAAAAAGCAAACGCCGCTAAAATACCAATTATTAGAGGGTTTCTAATAATGTTGTTGCAAATCATCAGAAGACTTAAATCTTTACCCATGGATCGATTTAAAGTCACAATGCCCAACACATTATACAAAGTGGTCACAAGACCGATGTATAAAGAAGCTGCAATCAAGCCCTGTTCACCATAGGCATTGACACAATACGCTAATCCAATAAACCCAAGGTTTCCACGAAAAGCACCTTGAACAAACACTCCTCTATCTGCTTTTGGCTCATAGCGTTTCGCCCACCACTCTAACACCAAATACGAGCACAACGTTGCTAACAAACCATACAAAATAAGAGGCAGGTTACTGACCTCGGAAAGTGGAGTTTTGATGATGGTGAAAAATAACAATAAGGGTAAAGCTAAGGTGTAAACAATTCTTGAACTTACATTTATAAATTCATCATTGATGAAATTAATGCGTTTCAGGTAGATTCCCATCAACAGGATAAGGAAGATAGGTGTAGTAACCGTTAAAGAAAAGACAAAACTATCGAGAAAACTATGCAAAGTGACAGAACCTGAGGTTAGTCAGATGGGCCTTCTAGTAGATCATTGTCTATACCATCATCGAGTTCTAGTGCTTTTACCTCTTGCACTGAATTACCAAAAATACCCTTAACATCAGCGTGCATCCCGGTAGTATTAAGCATAATACGTTCTATTTGTTTCTCGCGTTCACGCCATTGTTTTTCCATTGCACGCCGTTCTTTAATAATTTGTAATTGCATCGTATCAAATGCAGAGACAATGGTTTCGATCCGTTGTCTGAATTCATCTCCAGTCAAATACTGGAACATCATCTCCATTTTTTCATCTTTGCCCTTAGCAGAAAGGCGCGCGTAATTAAGCTGAATTAGTTGTTCGCGTAAAGCTGAAACCAAAGCTAAAGCATTAGCAACCCCGCAGACCCAAACACCATCTATTTGGGCGAACCCGGTAACTCCATCGGGTAAAACATTTGAAACCAAAACCGCCAAATTAGCGCTACTTGCCATTTGATCATCTTTGAGTTTCTGCACCCACGCTTGTGACCAGTTTTTAGTATTTTTCGCCTCCCAAATAATTTTTCCACAAGGCTGCATTTGATTGTTAACAACGGTTTGGATGATATCCGCACCACGCACGCCTTTACTTACAGCATCTATATTATCCTGCGGAAATTGTTGGCGCAGTTTGTATTCTAAATCCAACTCTAAGGCTTCACCCTGAGTTTCTTGCGAACCTTGCTCGCTTTTACGCTTTGCGTCTTCTAGCGATTTACGCAGGCTATCAATTTGCTTCTCTTTTTCTTTTATTTTCAAATCAGATTCAGCGTGGATTTTTTCAGCGACAGAAGTTTCGATTTCTTTGCGTCCTTCATCGAGTTTGCGCTGTAAAGTGATGTCTAATTCTTTTTGTTTTTCTTCTAATTCGCGCGTTTGTTTGCGAAGTGCTAATTCTAATTCTTGCGCTTTAAGTAGATTTTTTTGTTTGTCTTCAAGTTGTGATTTCAGATCATTGAGTTCCGCTGATTTTTCAGCTTCTATCGATTCCTTGAGTGTTACACTCAGCTCAGCTTGTAAGGTTTTCTTTTGTTCGATCACCTGACGAGCGATTTCATCATCCATCGCTTCTTTCGCGGCCTCTAATTCGCGTGTTTGTTTGCGCAAAGCCAGTGACTCTTTTTCGCGTTCCGCTAATTGATTCTCAAGATCTTTTAGTTCCAAGGATGATTTTTTAATTGCATCTGTTTCGGCTTTAGAAATCGCTGATTTTAACTTCAACTCATTTTCTTGTTGTAAAGATTTACGTAAGTCTTTCTCCAGCTGATTGGATAAAACTTCTGATATTTCAATCTCAGTACTACATTCCGGACATTCAATAGTCTGGCTTTTCTTTGGATCTAATTGATTGATATTTATACGGGTCATAAACTCATAATAGCTGATTATTTAAACGACATGAATAAAGCTTCATAAAACAATTTTTAATAAAGTTAAAAGACACCCCCCACTTTTTATGAGTTTTAATAAAAACTCACCCTTCGGGTTGTCGTCGCTGTGCTCCAACATTGTCTCGCTGAAGCTCGGCTGGCATTTTTAAAATCTTACAAACAAAAAAGCCACTAAATCAGTGGCTTTTAAACTTACTCATTGTTTTTCAAAAGATATTCAAGCAACAGCGTAACCTGATACAACCGCTTGTGTTGATCCTTTGGGATAATCAATCGGCGAATAATTTTTTTGTATTTTAATCACTCTCGTTTTTGGTGACTGTTTAGCTACACTCGCTTTGTTTACTGAGCGCCATAATGCAAAGAGTGATACTGACAAAGCAAACAGCAATGTGTATAAAATTGATGCTGTGGTAAATGTTCCTGCAAAAGTAACCCAACCACCAAACGGATGAATGATGTAAAGAGCATTCGTTAGCATAAATAAGCTAAATAAAAGTCCGATGATAAATAATAAGAATGCATTTGTTGGTCTTGCAGCAAATACGGTTTTAATTTTGTTTAAGAAGTGTTTCATAATAAATCCCCTATTTATTTTTGTTTGCAATATGTATTACTATACAACTTAATGATACAAAAAGCGAACTTAATTTAATTATTATCAAAGCCCATTGATAATGTTTAATTCATCATTCGAATGAAAAGGAGAAATACGCCGAATTAATAGACTTCAGGATGGTAAAAACTAAAGTTGTTTTCTGATGTTTGTAGTAGCGTATCCACCTCAGCACTCGAAGTTTCTATTTTTTTTATACGAAAAGGATGCGCGCTTAGATTCAAACTATGAAAATAAATGCTGTTACCATCGTTTGACCAATCCATACTCCCACCGTTTGCTGCATTGTCATCAAGCAGAATAGATTCTGTTTTAGTAGTAACATCATAAAGTACGATATCGACATCAGAATAAATTGCATTCCCTGCGGAAAAAACAATCTGCTTGCCATCGGGAGAATAGGAAGGGTCTTGATCACGTGTAGTATTATTCGTGAGGCGTTCGATATTACTCATGGTGTTATTAACTTCATCAAAATCTGCACGGTGCAATTCCAATTTAGTTAGATCAAAACTTAAGTTATTGTCAGGAAACGCCATAAACACAATGCTTGTATTATCCGGTGAGAAATTAGGATCAATAATCCACCAATCGGATAAGATTTGAGGATTATTCCCTGATGCATCTGTAATCACGATACGCCATTGCGAGCTACTCCCGAATGGTTGTTGAATCGCCATTAAGATTTTACTGCCATCTTTATTCCAGCGTGCAACGCCTTGACCAAGCCAACCATAATCGCCTTTATTGATTAATACTCGCGGATTATTGCCATCAATATCTACGACTAATAAATCAGCATTTTCATAATCATCGTGATCTCTATTAGGATTAACTGGCGATCGATAGACTAAAAATTGAGACTGATCTGGTGATACTTTAGGCCACCAGTAATCGTAGTTGGGGTCACTCAATACATTCGTAATTTCCCCATCTTGAAGACGATTGAGTTCGTTGTGGCCATTAGGATTGCTTGAGAATAGTATAGTTTCTACAGTACCTGTGGGTTCTGCGCTTTCATCAGAACTTCCACCGCACGCATTGAGTATCACTAACACAAGTAAAATAAATGATAATGTTATAAGTCGCTTGAAAACTTGCATTTAAAAAGTATAGCTTAGAAGCTGATGAGACTCTAACCGTGCTAACTGTTTAGCTACTTATAAGCAACAAAGCGCAGTAAGGCACAATATTGAAGAATATAAGCAATAGTTTAAATCCGCCTAAATACGAATACACTGCTAAGGATATTTGCGAATCAGTTAAACCAAACAGTTTCGAATGTAGTTTTAGCATGACTGATTTCAAAACAAACACAGCCAAGGTACTGATAAAAAACAGACCAATATTGATGATGG
Source organism: uncultured Cocleimonas sp. (assembly GCA_937974135.1). Taxonomy (GTDB): domain Bacteria; phylum Pseudomonadota; class Gammaproteobacteria; order Thiotrichales; family Thiotrichaceae; genus Cocleimonas. Next base: position 12,971 of record CALJIH010000244.1, read on the forward strand.
TCATCCATTTGAAAAACTCAGCCAGCTGATCAATATTCATAATAGCTCCTAGATGGTTTTTCTAGATAATACCTTATTATTAACAAAAAAGAGTTTGGCTCTCTCAAGAAGAAAAAAGACACCCCCCTACTTTTTGCCATTTTATATTCAAAACAGCCTAAAAGTGGGGGGGTGTCTTTTAGCACTGTAAATACAATGCTTTGTTATGGTTATTACTCTGTTGCTAAAGCTTAATAATTCGCATCCGGGAAGGAGTTCTTTCTCTCTTCGATAAACGCTAATAAGGCCGCATCTATTTCAGGATCAAGTTCTGGTGCTTCATATTCTTGCAATTGCTTTTTGTAGTATTCATTAGCAACGGTTTCTAAATCTTTTTCGCCATCTTCTTTCCAACGCTCAAAACTTTCGTTATTAGCGATGGGTGAACGATAGAACGCGTTTCGGAAATTCGCTTGCGTGTGTGCACATCCTAAAAAGTGAACACCAGGGCCAACTTCTTCAATCGCATCCAGCGCTTGACCATTATCAGTTAAATCGACTCCACGCGCGTAAGTGGCGAGCATCCCTGCTTGGTCACAATCCATAATGAATTTTTCGTAACCCATTACTAGGCCGCCTTCCATCCAGCCTGCAGTATGCAGGACGAAATTCACACCTGCGTTGATTGCTGGCCAAACAGAATTCGAGGATTCATAACCCGCTTGCGCATCAGGCTTCTTAGCCGCAGTAAAACCACCACCAGAACGGAATGGAACGCCTAAACGACGCGCCAACGACGCCATTACGTTTAACACTAACGCAGGCTCTGGCGTACCAAAGGTTGGAGCGCCCGTTGCCATCGACATGGAACTGGCAAAGGTACCAAAAACCATCGGTGCACCAGGATTTATCAATTGAATTAACGTCATACCCGCCATCGCTTCCGCCAAAGATTGCGCACAGGTCCCTGCTACAGTAACAGGCGACATTGCACCCGCAAGGATAAATGGCGAAACAATACACGCTTGATTATTGCGCGCGTAAACTTTCAACGCACCCAACATAGTGTCATCAAAAGTCATCGGTGAGTTTGCATTGATCAAACTCACGGTGAAGGTTCT
>CALJIH010000245.1 GCA_937974135.1 uncultured Cocleimonas sp.
TTAAATCTTTACATCCTTGGCGCAAAGGACCTTATGAATTATTTGGCATTCATATTGATACAGAATGGCGTTCTGATTGGAAATGGCAACGCATTCGAGAGCATTTGAGTCCTTTGCAAGGCCGTCGAGTTCTGGATGTCGGTTGCGGTAATGGTTATCACATGTGGCGAATGCTGGCAGAGGGCGCTAAGCTGGTTGTGGGTGCTGATCCAAGTCAGTTCTTTTTAGTACAGTTTCATACACTAAAAAAATACATTGGTGAAAAGCCAATTCATTTATTGCCATTTAAAAGCGAAGAACTCCCACCTTTAACGACAGAATTTAAAGGCAAAGGTTTTGATACCGTATTTTCAATGGGCGTGCTTTATCATCGAGTATCACCCATAACGCACTTGCAAGAGTTGAAAAGTTTTATCCGTGCAGGTGGCGAATTGGTATTAGAAACACTGGTTATAGAAGGTGAGGATCAGGAATTACTTTTACCCGAAGACCGTTATGCGCAAATGCGAAACGTGTGGTTTTTACCATCCCCGAATTTATTAATTCGAATGTGTGAACGCGTTGGTTTCAAGAATGTACGAATAGTCGATATTAATCAAACCAGTATTGAAGAACAGCGCAAGACAGATTGGATGACTTTTGATTCTTTAGAAAATTTCCTCGATCCGGATAATCATAATAAAACGATTGAAGGTTATCCAGCACCTAAACGAGCGACTTTAATCGCCAATTTATAAATTTTTTATTGAAATACGGTAGTACTTGAAGCTGTTTTAAAAGTGCCTAAAAGTAGGGGGGTGTCTTTTAATCTCTATCAAAATCACCTTTTTTTTGCTAATGTTCGTTGCAGATTCAAAGCCAAATAAATCTTGATTAATCTGAATACTAAGTTGAACCCATGACTCAAATTATCGCTGTAGCAAATCAAAAAGGTGGTGTTGGTAAAACCACCACTAGCGTCAATTTAGGTGCATCTTTAGCGGTGATAAAACGTCGTGTGCTATTGGTAGACATGGATCCTCAAGGTAATGCTACAACAGGTATCGGTTTAGATAAACACGAAAGTCCAGTGTTATTGAGTGATGTACTGCTGGGTAATGAAGATATCAAAGATGCTATTCAAACCATTCCAGATTCAACTATACATGGCTTGGCGGGCGGTCCTGACTTGACAATCGCTGAATTTGAAATGATGCGCATGGACGAACGAGAATACCGTCTCAAGAAAGTTTTAAAACATGTCAAAGATGATTATGACTATATCATTATTGACTGTCCGCCATCATTGAACATGCTCACTGTTAATGCACTAGTCGCAGCTAACGGTGTATTGATCCCCATGCAGTGTGAATATTACGCCTTGGAAGGTTTATCAGCATTGATAGGATCAGTAAAAACGATTCGTGATAGCTCTAATGCTAGTTTAGAGATTATTGGATTATTGCGAACAATGTATGACCCACGTAATAATTTATCCCGTGATGTATCAAACCAATTAGCTCAGCATTTTAAAGATAAACTGTATAACACTTCAATTCCGCGTAATGTGCGTTTGGCGGAAGCCCCAAGTCATGGTTTACCTGCGTTGATGTATGATAAACGCTCAAGTGGCGCTTTGGCGTATCTAGCTTTAGCAGCAGAAGTGATTCGAAAGGAATCTGCTCGTAAAGCCGCGTAAGTTTTTCGCATAATTGTAATTTTATTTCTCGTTTAGTAATTAACATTTAGCAAAGGATATTTGTCATGGTCAAAAAACCTGGATTAGGACGCGGCTTGGATATGTTGCTCAGTTCTTCTGCTAAGGACAATGAGTCAAACAAAGAAAGCGAGTTAAAAAAACTACCGGTTGAATTAATTCGTAAAGGTGAATATCAACCACGTCTAAATATTGACCCAGATGCGCTACAGGAATTAGCAGAATCGATTAAAGCTCAAGGTTTAGTACAGCCCGTCGTCGTGAGAAGAGTTGACGGTGGTGAATACGAGTTAATCGCGGGTGAGCGACGTTGGCGTGCCTCACAAATAGCAGGCATGCATACTATCCCGGCAATTGTTAGAGATATTCCTGATCAAGCAGCGGCTGCTATGTCGTTGATTGAAAATATACAACGCGAAGATTTAAATCCCTTAGAAGAAGCCATTGCGATGAGTCGTTTGATTGCTGATTTTGGTTTAACACATAAACAAACTGCTGAATCGGTAGGTCGCTCACGAGCGGCAGTTAGTAATTTACTAAGACTTTTAGATCTTGAAGAAAGCACAAAAGAATTGTTAGATTCTGGCAAATTGGATATGGGCCATGCGCGTGCCTTATTAGCATTAACTGGAACAACACAGGTAGAAACTGCAAATACTGTCGCTAGTAAGCAATTATCAGTTAGAGAGACTGAGAAATTAGTCAAACGTATTGGAAGTCCGGCGGCTGATAAGAAAACTACACCGATAAAGAAAGCTTTGGAAGTACAAAAGCTGGAAGAATCTCTAGCTGAAAAAATTGGTGCACCAGTGAATATTCAATACAACAATAAGGGTAAGGGTAAGTTAGTGGTTGAATATAATAACCTTGATGAACTCGATGGTATTTTAGAACATATAAAATAATGAAGGTATTTAAGAAATAGTATGGATGCCGAAATACTCTTTTTTATGACCGCAAAAGATCAATCTGAGTTTTTAGAAATTGCGACAAAAAGCTGTGATTCAGTAAGTAATATTTCAAATTCGAATAATATGAAATTGCATTTGGGTAGTTGCTACTTGATATTCAAACCTTCATCTTTAAATATCAATACACTCTATACTGGTAGCTTAGAAATTAGATCCAGTCTTTTTTCTACGGATATCGACACTCTTGATAAAGAAAGGACAAAAACAGTATTTAGAAAATTGAGAAACTGGATTAAGAAGTATTATTGGAGCCGACTTGCTTATTTAAATCAAAATAATAATCAAAAATTGACACCGTCACGAAACCATTGGCTTGGCCCTGATGCAAAAAGTTGGAAAGAATCTAGTAAGAAACACATGCTAAAACTTTCTTCCACTAGCTGGATGATTTTTGAAATTGGGTACTAAATTAAAACTCTGAAACAATATCAACAGCGTTTAATGCAAACTGTTTTTTATTAATCACTGGTACTGGTTTTGAAAATAAATATCCCTGAACTGCATCAGCACCTAATTCTCTAACTAGTGATAATTGATCTAGTGTTTCTATGCCTTCAACAACGACTGATACACCCAAACGTTTCACCAAGGTAATTGCTGATTCTAGAATAGTTTTATTTCCATTATCAGCAGCTAATAATAGACTTCTATCAATCTTAACCGTATCAAATGGTAGGCTAGATAAACGCCCTAACGATGAATAGCCAGTTCCAAAATCATCCATCGCAATAGCAAACCCTGCTTCTTTTAATAAATTAACTGCAGGAATCAAACTTTCTGTTGGTATGTCACCATCTTCTGTAACTTCAATACAAAAGCGAGAAGGATCTAATTTTTTTGAATTAAAGAAAGTAATAAAGTTTCGTAACGTTTCTCTGTTATCTAACATATACGGAGGCACATTTATATTTATCATTACGTCAGGCAGGCGGTGAATATTTTTTGCAATCATACATACACATGTATAGGTTAAATCAGTCAAGAGACCATATGATTTCGCTTGTTCTAAAAACTGTCCTGGCATCAGTAAGCCATATTTCAGTGAATCTACGCGAATCAATAATTCGAGTGCTTTTAATTCTCCTGAACCAATTTCGTAAATAGGTTGGAAATGAATTGGCAATTCATTTTGATCAACCGAACGTTGAAGAATTTCACGTAATTCATGTCTAGGCAATTCTTGTTTTAAGTTATTAGCTGGGGAATCTATCAACGTTTTATGCAGAGTAAATTGACGTTTTTGTTCTCGAGATTTCTTTAATGCTTGTTCTGCTTGGCTAACCAGAATGTCGATATGTTCGGGATTAACGCTATGACTGCCACCATAGGTAATGGGTATAGCAACACGACGATTAAATACGGTATCCCAAAGGCCAATTTCTTCTTGAATAGTTACAAAAGCACTATAAATATTTCTTTCTTCAACTTGTAATACTGCTAAAAAATTATCGCCTGTTGTTCTAGCAGAGTATAAAACACCAGAAGTTTTTGTAATTCTTTTTGCTAGACTTCTTAGTACCTCATCACCAAACTTTCTGTCATACATATCGTTTATCGATTTGAAATCCTCAATATTAAGTATCAAGACAAAAATATTATTTAAATTTGCAATATGAGTTTGAAGACCGAGGTAATTTGATATTCCCGTTAAAGGATCTGTAAATGCGATATTTTTGAGCTTTTGTCTTTGCTTCTCGTAATTACTAATTAAGTTAATAATTCGCCAAATAACAAGTAAACCTAGAACCACACTCATTACAGCTATTGTTAATGTATTAATATTTTTGAAATCTAATAACCAACGAAGAATTACTCCAGTTGGGACAATGAGTACACTAAAAACTGTTGCAATCCATAAAAGCTTTACCCCCATGTTTTTTGCTTGATTTGGCTTAAAATTATATTTTTGCTCATCAGCAAATATATAGAAGATGGCTAATACACCTGGTAACTGATACAAAAACCAAGAAATACTCTCGATTAACCATACATTACTTAAGTTTGAAAAAGTGATAAATGCATCAAGATAGAAATGCATCGATAAAGATAAAGCCATTGATCCAAGAATTAAATCACTTCGTTTAATTTTTTTAGAGAGCAAGTAACCCATTGTTATTAGTGAAAAGAAAAGGGTTCCAATAACCACATTAAATACTAAACTTTGTTCATAGATACTCAATGTCTGCGTAACAGTTGTTAACAAATTTGGTGATATTAAGAAGACTAAGAAGGTTACAGATAATGCAATTAAAATATAGTCAATCGTAATCCCTTTTAATTTATATTGCTTTTCGAATGCATATAAAAGATTAGCGCTAAAAAATGAGATTAGAGTAATTCCTAGCACTTCAAGCCAAAGAGATAGTTGTGTATTTAAATCAAAACCAAAAAATATAAGCGAATTTATGATAAATGAGCTGCTTATTATTATTATTCCTGATGCTAAAAACCCCCACGGAAAAGCGGATTTCTTACATAAATAGAAACCAACTACAACAGCTACTATATTTAAAATTGAAACAGTTATATCAATACTGTATTTGGTCAGAGGATCATCGATAAATAATAATGCCGCTATTAGAAATAATAAAACGAAGGCACAGATTTGCCATAACCGGGGCATAGTCGGTCTGGTAGTTTTCGAGGTAAATTCGATCTGATTCATTATTATTCTTTTTAAAACATAAGTCGTTTTATCTTTCCATCAATTCGCATTTAATTATGAGTAATTTTTATTTTTATACGAATTTCCTAGCCTATTTTAATGGTATTTTATTGATTTTAGTAATTTATCGGATAGGCTGTACTTCAAACACTAAAATGTTCTTTGTATTTCTTTTTTTATTTTTTCCTTCAGAATTTCTTTTATATCACGCGAATTATTTCTTTGTTGTCCATTGTTTTGGTTTTGGTTGTTATTTGGGGCAATTGTAAACGTTTGAACTGTGGTTTCATTTGGACTAATGTTGACTACTTCACTACCTGATAAACCTTGAATATTAACGATAACAGTATGACGTATAGGTGGTAAATTAAAGACTGCAGTTGATACATTGTTAGCTCGAGCAACAATTTGCCCAGCCATATTCCTAACTAATAAATTTCCTTTTAAAAGTTTACCAGTATTATCGACAATTCGGCTTCTCAATACACCTTTGGGGGCGTTAAATTCAGCAGTATTAAATATCAAGCGAGTATTTTGATTGGCTCTTACATTTATACGTCGCTTTTGTTGTATGTTGTTTCGAATCGCAGTCACAACGTATGTGCCTACATCTAATTTGAAATTGCCGACTTTTACACTAGAAAGCTCAACAATCTTTTTCCCTGATAGTGTAGTAACAATAAAATTGGATCTTAAGTCTGTCCTATTTCCCTGTTGGTTATTAGGTGCTCGCATTGCTATATTTAAAAAACCCGTGTCTATCGCCTTTTGAGTATTAACTGGTTTTGGTGGTATGACAGCTGGGCTTGCGGTTTGATTATTATTCGTTTGTACGTTGTTAACTTTGGGATTTACCATTAAAAATGTTTCGCTTAAATTTTGATTTTTGGAAATGCGAATATTTCTTACATTGTTTTCACGATTTTTTGATCTAACAGTAATTTTGTATACACCAGGTTCCAAATTGAAGCTTGCTGAATCTACATACGTTTTTTTATCCAGATGTTTTCCTGCGAGTGTTTGAATGTAAACATTAGATTTAATGGGCTTATTAGTAGTTTGATCTCGAGCTAAAATATTTAAAGTCACTTTGTCATCGACGATAGGATCGGCAGGCTCTTCTTGTTTTTCAACTGGTTTAATAGTGACATTTTCATTGATTTGGGTTGCATTTTTGGTAGGTGCCTCAAATCTAAATAATTCATTGGTCGTTTGACCAGGGGTCACTCTGATATTTTTGTTTGATGTACCGTTAGGGCCAATTACAGATATCTTATAGTTTCCCCTCGCTAATGTAAGTTCTGTCTGTGTGGACGCTTTTAAATCTTGAATAATTGTTCCATCGGCGGCAGAAATTTTTATATCAGCTCTAACTGGGTTGCTAGACCTAGTATCAAATACTCTGACTAATAATTTACCTTGGGTCGCTACTTCTTTAAGATCAAAAGTTGTTTGTATAGATTCACCAGATTTAATCTCAATACTTCTAAAATCTTTGGTATTTCCGCTACTTACAGTAACTTTATATGTACCAGTATTTAACTTGAATAGGCTATTTGTAACATTATTTCTTGATGCAACAACCTCACCATTAGCCTTTTGTACGACAAAGTTAGCTCGAGCAATTTGATTATTGATCTTCGCAGAAACTTGAAGTACGCCTGTAGTAGTAGGAGGTTCAATTTCAAAGGTTTGCCTTGAAGTTGAGTTTGTCCTAACAATTATGTACCTACTTTTAGTCACTGCAGGGATAATTTGATTGGTGATCTCATCTGTTTTCATTAATGTGGTTTCAACTTTATATTGCCCGCTAGGTAAGCGGTATGATGCACTTGTTGAGTCTTTGCTCCCAGCTACTTTCACATTATTATTATCAAATACAGAATAAGTTGCTTTTAAAGATTGATTGTTTTGTGGGTTTACGGCTTTTAATTCCATCATGCCGTAATTTATTATAGGTTGCTCTTCTGTTTTCGCTGTATCACTCGCTCTTTCATTTTCTAACACTGGTTTGTTTTGTTCAGAGTTGTTATCGACGACTGTTTCATCTTTGTCGTCAATTAGATCAGCGTTTAAATTGCCTATATTTGAAGTATTTTCTTTACCAGATGTTTGAGAATTATCAGGGTTTAAGGTAATTGAAGGGCTGTTAATGTTTGTTGTGTCTTGAATTGTGTTGGTATTGGTACTTCCCTCTTTACCATCTATGATTGTTGATAGGGGATTTCCCTTATCTAGTAGGGTCATAGTACCAATAATCGCCATAATTAAAACGATGCCAATTAAAATACCTTTTAATAACTGTGATATGCCACCAGAAGCACTCATAAAATTGCCTGTAATTAAAATTCTAAAAATTCATAGAATAATACAACATTTATCTTGAAAAGTTTGCTATTGGCCATACATTTTCATCAAACTTTTTTTTGATTTTTACAATTTAACTTACGGTTATTTAGGATATTTACCATGGCAGAAGCTAAAGCAAAAAAGCAAAATATGGAATTCCAAACTGAAGTAAATCAATTACTTCATTTGATGATTCATTCTCTATATTCGAATAAAGAAATCTTTGTTAGGGAATTAATATCTAACGCATCAGATGCCTGTGACAAACTTCGTTTTGAAGCAATCTCAGATGATTCTCTATATGAAGGTGATTCAGATCTACGAATTGAAGTTGATTTTGATGAGGAGGCCAATACCGTAACTATTAGAGATAATGGTATTGGTATGAACGAAAAAGAGGTAGTAAACAATATCGGTACTATTGCAAAATCTGGTACCAAAGAGTTCTTATCGAAATTATCTGGTGATGCAGCTAAAGATTCTAACTTAATTGGTCAATTTGGTGTTGGGTTCTATTCATCGTTTATCGTTGCTGAAAGAGTAACTTTAACAACTCGTCGTGCTGGGGATAAAGCAAATAAGGCCGTTATCTGGGAATCAAACGGTGAAAATGGTTTCACATTAGAAAATACTTCTAAAAAAACACATGGGACAGAAATTATTCTTCACCTTAAAAGTGAAGAGAAAGAATTTGCTAATCAATACCGTTTACGTAATGTAATTTCGACTTATTCAGATCATATTCCCCTTCCAGTGAAAATGCGTAAACAAGATGAAGAAGGAAACCTAACCGAAGAATGGGAGGTTGTGAATAAGGCTAATGCACTTTGGACTCAAGCTAAAAGTGAAATAAAAGATGAAGACTATCAAGAGTTTTATAAGCATATTGCCCACGACTGGGAAAACCCACTTGCGTGGAGTCATAACAATGTTGAAGGAAAACTAGAATATAAATCCTTACTCTATATTCCATCTAGAGCACCTTTTGATTTATGGGAACCTGAGCAGAAAAACGGTATCAAGCTGTATGTGCAACGCGTTTTCATTATGGATGATACGAAGAACTTAATGCCTCATTACTTGAGATTCGTTCGCGGTGTTATTGATTCAAATGACTTACCATTAAATGTTTCTCGCGAGATTCTGCAAAGTAATCAAGTAGTAGAATCTATGAAAAAAGCATCAGTGAAGAAAGTACTTGGACTTTTGGAAAAAATGGCTAAGAACGAGGCTGATCAGTACCAGAAGTTTTGGAATGAATTTGGTCGTGCTTTAAAAGAAGGTCCAGGCGAAGATATGGCAAATAAAGAACAAATTGCCAAGCTTCTTCGTTTTTCTTCAAGTAAAGAAGATTCAACTGAAGAAAACGTTACTCTAGAAGACTACGTTGCTCGAATGAAAGATGAACAAGAAGAGATTTATTATATTACAGCCGAATCATTTGCTGCTGCTAAAAATAGCCCACATTTAGAAGTTTTCCGTAAAAAAGAAATTGAAGTTTTATTGCTGAGTGATCGTGTAGATGAGTGGTTGGTTAATGGCTTACAAGAGTTTGATGGTAAGAAACTACAATCTGTTGCAAAGGGCGAACTCGATTTAAGTAAGTTTGACAGCGATGAAGATAAGAAAGAGCAAGAAAAAGTTGAAGAAAAAGCAAGCGGAATCGTTAAACATTTAAAAGAAGTATTGGATGAGAAAGTAGAAGATGTTCGTGTTTCGCATCGTCTAACTGAATCTCCTTCATGTATTGTTTTGAATGATCAAGATATGGCACTTTATATGCAAACCTTGATGAAGCAAGCTGGTCATGAAATGCCTAGCAATAAACCCGTGCTTGAGATTAATCCAAGTCATCCTTTGATTGAAAGAATGGAAGCGGAAACAGATGATGATCAATTTGCCGATTGGGCAGCCATTTTGTTTGATCAAGCATTGTTGGCTGAAGGTGCTCAGCTTGAGGATCCAGCTGGGTTTGTTAATAAATTGAACAAGCTCATGTTGAAGATGTCATAGAAACGTATCAACACAAAAAAAGGTGCTTATGCACCTTTTTTTTAGCTCAAATTATTTGGTTTTAATTATTTGCATTATTAGTGTTAGCTTCACTACTTTGTTTATTAAATGGGATTATTTGTCGATTAGAGTTTTCAGATTCATCTTTATTTTCCCAATACTTCAATAGTTTGATGAATTCGCTTGAAACTAAAGGCTTAGAAAAATGATACCCTTGGCCATAATCACAACCTTCTTTAGCTAAGATTTCACGTTGTTCTTTATCTTCTATGCCTTCCGCTATAACTTTACAACCTAGTTTATGCGCCATAATGATGATTGCTTGAATAAGCACTAAATCGTCAGAATCATCACTTAAATTCCCTACAAATGAACGATCAATTTTAAGGTAGTCGATATCAAACTTCTTTAAATAGGATAATGATGAATATCCGGTACCAAAATCATCGATTGAAATCTGAATATCAAGATCTCTGAGGTTATAAAGTTTATTTCTAACGGTATCGTTAGACTCCATTAAAACGCCTTCAGTGATTTCTAATGTTATATCTTTACCAGATAAACCAGAGGTAATTATGTGACTAAACCAATCGGAAACATTCATGCCATTTTTATCATACTGCAATGGTGATGTATTTATACTCATTTGGAAATCATTGTTAATGATTTCTTTAATCTTTACTGTTTCAGCTACAGATTGCTTGAATACCCATTCGCCAATATCAATGATCAACCCAGTTTCCTCTGCAATTGGAATAAATTTATCAGGGTAAATTAGGCCTTGTGTTGGATGGTTCCATCGAATTAATGCTTCAGCTTTAGTGATTTTATTCGTCGTTAAATCGATGATGGGCTGGTAATGCAGTTCAAATTGATTTTCTTTGATTGCCTTCCTTAAATCAGTAATAGTATTGTTTCGAATAATAATTTCACTTTTCATGGAACTGTTAAAATATGAATAGCGGTTCTTACCCATTTTCTTAGAATGAAACATAGCTTGGTCAACATTATTTAATAACTGCTCAGAGTTAATGCCATCAAAAGGGTAAGTGGTAATTCCAATGCTCACAGAGGTGTGAATTTCGTTTTCATCTAAGTAAAAAATATTACTTAAGCTAGTTTTAATTTTCTTTGCGTAACGTTCTACATTCGTTTTTCCAGAACTGTCAGAGATAATTAACATAAACTCATCGCCGCTGAGTCTGGATATTTTGTCATTACTAGATATGCAATTGCTAATACGTTTTGCAGCCTCGATAATTAATAAATCTCCTACGGAGTGCCCAAAATTGTCATTAATTTCTTTGAAGCTATCCAGATCTAATTGAAACAGTGAAAATGATTTTCCAGAAGCTTCTGATTCTTCAATTTCTTTATTTAGGAGCTGATAAAATTTACGTCTATTACCATAGCCTGTTAAATGGTCTTGTTCAGATTCAAATTGAATCATCTCTTGGCTTTCTTTTAATTTATTCTTGGCTTTTCTAAGGCTTAAAGACCAAGCTAAAAGAACAAGCAGTAGAGAGAAAAACGCAGCAGCAATCTTTACGATAGTATCAGAACTAATATGTTTTTTTACTTCCATACCAAACCAATAATTAGATATGGCTTTTCGATCAGATGCAGAAATTGAGTCTAAGGCTTTTTGAAATGCACTCAGTAATATCTTATTGCCTTTCTTGATACCAATACTGTGATTACTTGAATATTCTGTTTCTCCAGAAAAAGATAAGTTTTGATATCCAAATTTCTTAATTAAATGGCTTGCTGTTCTTGCATTGCCGACATAAGCATCTGCTATTTCAGATGCCACTAGGCTCAATGCTAATTTTGTATTTTCTACAGGTAATATTTCTATTTCTGGGTAGTTCTTTATTAACTCTCCATGAGCATATGAGCCCTCTTCGATAGCAACCCTTTCACCTTTAAGGTTGTCCAAAGATTCAATATATCCATTACTTAATGCGTCACTAATAATAATGGTAGGGTTTTCAACAAAGGGAGAAGTGAAGTCTAAAAATTTTCGCCTTGTTTTGGTATTAACTAATGCTGAAACAACATCCAATTGACCTGATTTAGCCAATTCCATCGTTTCATTCCAAGTAGCGTCTTTAAATATAATGAATTCTATATTTAAGCGTTTTTCAATAATACGCATGAAATCAGCACTAAAGCCAATGTATTCATTTTCATCGGTAATCGAACCAAAAGGAGGAAAATCTCTATCGATTCCCATTTTGATTTTTGAGTTTTTCTTTAACCAAGTTTTTTCTTGGTCGCTCAAATCAATTTTGTAGTGTTTACTTTGGACAATTTTATCTATTTTGTCTTTGGTGCTATCCAAGCTGTTAGTAATGAGATGTGGTTTAACATAAATAAAAATTAACATTGCTATTAGCACTAGCAATACTGCAAGTGATAGCAAGTCTTTTTTATTTGAGAAGTATTTCATTCTAGAAATTGATTTTTATTATTTTATTAAAGGGATCTGATAATGAAATTATATGAGAAGATAGCTTTACCTAAGCTGAATATAGAAATGCGTAAGATGACTTAAGTGGTTAATAATTAGAGAAATTATTTTTAAAAGTAATAGCGAGAGTAAGAGGTAAAACACACCCCCCCACTTTTTAGGGGTTTGTCTAAAAAAATTATAATTTATAATTTATGAGTTATTGAACTTTAACTATGGTCATGTCCGCAACCACCTTCCATATGTGGGTGGCCGTGTGCAATTTCGTCTTCCGTTGCGTCACGAACGTCTAGTACTTCAACTTCAAAATGCAAAGTTTCACCAGCCAAAGGATGATTAGCATCAATATTGATGGTGTCGCCTTCAACGCTAGCAATAGAAATTATTTGTGCACCTTGGGCTGTTTGGGCATGAAATTGAGCGCCAGCAACTAATTCTTTGTCATCAATACCTTCAAACATGGTACGTGGAACAGCTTCCGTGAGATTTACATCACGCTCACCATATGCGTCTTCAGGTGCAACAATTAAATTGAAACTATCATTAGTAGATTTATCTTCTAAGGCTTTTTCTAATCCTTTGATGATTCCTCCCGTACCATGCATGTATAGAAACGGATGTTCTTTATCAGCCTTATCAAGGACTTGGCCATCATCATTCTTAAGGGTGTAACCTAGTGAAGCAATTTTATTGTTGCTAATTTTCATAAAACATTCCGCTTAAAATTAATAAACTAAACGTCCAAAAATTGATTGTTTTCACATCTAGACGTTTTAAACCGCGAAGTCTGCCATAATTTGTCGATAACTAACAGTTTTTGTGATTAACAATTAATTCATGGATAAATTTTATTCGGTGTTATATAAAAAATATTCAAAAAATAAAAAGTATCTTGATTAAATGCAAGCCTCATTAACGCTATGCTATTCTCCAGTTTTTGTGGTTAATATGGGGTAACAAGAAATGTCTATAAAGCGTTTGCTTTACACACTATTTCTTTATGTTATTTTTCCCATAGTTATTATTCGCTTGTTGTGGAGAAGCCGAGCCAATAAAGCCTATCGATTACGTTGGTTGGAACGTCTTGGTTTTGTTTCTCAGCAAGCACAAACTGCAAAACACAATTCAATCATTTGGTTGCATGCAGTCTCTGTAGGAGAAGTGATTGCCGCTAAACCTTTAATCGTTGGGTTAATGGAAGAGTTTCCTAAATGTAGTCTAGTAGTTACAACCACGACGCCGACCGGTTCAGATAGAGTTAACGATATTTTTTTTACTCAAATTAAAAGTCAACGTCTGATTCATGTTTACTTTCCTTACGACTTATTAGGGTCTATATCACGCTTTCTAAATGCGTTTAAACCAAAGATTCTAATTGTGGTTGAAACTGAGATATGGCCTAACTTATATGCAAAATGCCATCAGAGAAATATCCCTGTGATCATGATAAATGCTCGATTGTCTGATAAATCCATGAAATCTTATAGGAAAGTAAAAGGTCTTGTTGAAGAAACGCTATCTTATGTAAAAGTTATAGCGGTGAGGTCTCTGATCGATGCTGACAGATTCTCAAAATTAGGAGCAGATTCGAGACTTATAGAAAAGATAGGCAATATTAAATATGACCTTAAAATTGATCAAACTCAAGTCGATAAAGGGGATGACTACAAAAACGTTATAAAACAACGACCAGTTTTGGTCGCTGCAAGCACACACCTTGGTGAAGATAAAAAAATATTATTTGCTTATAAAACCCTGATAGAACAGTTTCCTGATCTATTGCTTGTGCTGGTGCCTCGACACCCAGAAAGATTTGATGATGTTTACGATGATTGCTTAGAGCAATTACCAGATGACTTGAACGTTATTAAGCGTAGTGACTTCAAACAACATCCAAAATCATTTAAGTCGCAGATTCATGTGATTGTTGGAGATAGCATGGGTGAAATGCAGATGTGGTATTCACTGGCTGATTTAGTGTTTATTGGGGGAAGTTTGGTGAAAACTGGAGGACATAACCCTTTAGAGGCAACTATTTTCGGGGTGCCTGTTTTTAGCGGGCCTCACATGTTTAATTTTGAAGACATTACGGTAGAGTTAGAAAAAGACGAATTATTGATGATTTGCGAAGATGAATTTGGGTTAATTGAGAAAGCATCGATGTTCTTTGATCGTATTAGATCTCAAAATGACAAGAAAACACATATCAAACAACTTAAAGATAAAACCGATAAATTTATGCAGCAACACCAGGGTGCTACTGCACGTTTAATCAAATTAATTTCTAAGAATGTAACGCATTAGTGTTTATTCAAGGAATGCATTAAGCCTCAATGTTATTTTGAATGATCTCATCAAATTTCTTAACTTCCTCAGCATGTTTCGCATCTTGTTCTAAGCGTTTAGCTATTTTTTCTTCCATTAGCTCTTGAGGAGTTTTTAAAATTTTATCCGTTTCATCCACTTTCTTTTCGCCTCCTTCTTCCATTGATTCTAATGATAGCCCAGCAAACATTTCATCCTCTATCTCGTTACCATCTCTATCAAGTTCAGGTTCTTCTTTAGACATATTTGAATAATCACTGTCTTCAAGATTCATTTTTACTTGTAGATTACTTGGTGAATCAGCATTTTTCATGGCCTCTTCTAAGGAAATAATGCCTTCTTTATAGAGCTTGTAGATATGACTATCGAAGGTCTGCATACCTAATTCTTCTGATTTCTCCATAATCTCTTTAATTTCCATAATCTCACCTTTGGTAATTAATTCACGAATAATCGGAGTGCCAATGAGGATTTCGATCGCAGCTACACGTTTACCATCTACGGTTGGAATTAATCGTTGTGAAATAAAGGCTTGTATATTTAGACCAATATCTTGAAGTAATTGATTGTGTCTTTCTTCAGGGAAAAAATTAATAATACGATCAAGCGCTTGGTTGGCATTATTGGCATGCAGCGTTGATAAACATAAATGTCCAGTTTCAGCAAATGCTAAAGCATGCTCCATGGTTTCTTCGGTACGAATCTCACCAATCAAAATTACATCGGGTGCTTGTCTCAAGGTATTTTCTAGCGCATCTTCATAATTATCCGTATCTACACCTACTTCGCGTTGACTAACCAATGATTTTTTATGCGGATGAACATATTCAATGGGATCTTCAATAGTCACAATATGACCGGCCGCATTGGCATTTCTATGGTCGATTAAAGCCGCAAGAGAAGTCGATTTACCTGAACCTGTACCACCAACGAATAAAATTAAGCCTCGCTTCTTCAAAATAATGTCTTTAAGAATTGGTGGTAAACCTAAAGCATCAGCATTAGGTATATCCACCTTAATATTTCGAATAACCATCGCTAGATGAGTGCGTTGCTTGAAGATGTTTATACGGAATCGGCCAATGTCGGGTTCGTCCAACGCTAAATTCATTTCTGGTTTAGATTCGAACTGTTCTTGTTGTTCCTTATTCATCAGGAAATTCGCAATTTCATCTAACTGTTCAGATGTCATGCGTTCACGACTTAACGCTTTTAACTCACCCTGAAATTTCGCTGAAGGAGGAGCATTGAAAGTTAAATAAAGGTCAGAACCATCGTTTTTGACAAGAATGCGAAGGTATTTTTTGAAGTCCATTTGCTAGATCTCTTTGTTTTTATTATTCGATTTATTCAATAAGTTTATAAAATTTAGTTTTTTCAGAAAAGCGTATTCCGACTAGCTGTCAAAGTAAATTTGATTAATTCAATATCCTATCTAACTCATGCTTAATAAACGATTAACATTAATTAATAACGTTACACATCTAATTTGGAATCGATATTCATTTTTGCTTAACAAATAAATGAGAAAGAAAAAATAGGGATCAGTTTAGGTTCTATAAGAGCCAAGGATCATATCAGGCGAATTTTCGAAGAAAACGTAAAGTGTTTAAAAGTAGGGGGGTGTCTTTTTTTATTTATTCAATTATCGTAATTACAATATTTCTTAAAAAACTATGTGTACGGTGCTCCCATAAATATACTCCCTGCCATGTTCCAAGTCCTAAGCGTCCATTTAGTATTGGAATCATAATTTCAGTTTGAGTGAGTATGCTTCTCCCGTGTGCGCTCATATCATCTGGCCCCTCTTGTGTATGTAAGTACTCAGGATCAGCATCAGGAGAGAGACGCTGAATGATAGTTTCAAGATCAATGTGTACATCTGGATCAGCATTTTCAGTAATAATTAATGACGCACTGGTATGTTGAATAAATACATGGCAAAGCCCAGACTTAACGTTATATGACTGAATCTCGGCATTGATTAAATGCGTAATTTCATAGGTGTTTCTGCCATTAGTATTTACTTGAATTTTACTTTGTTTAGTACTCATAAATGCTCAATTGATCGTTTTAGTTAAATAGTAAATTAAAGTCAACATTGAAGGGAACTAGTTTGCTTTTGTAACTGTCTATTTTTTGGTTATTTAAGAGATAATGTTACTAAGGTTGGTTGTCTATTTTACAGATTTTTCCCGTCTAGTTATTTCCAAATATCTAATGGTAAATTTTTAGCGAAATGATCACAAAAGTGGTAGACTCTTGTGAGTAAATGTCTGAATTAATATCTATTTGTGGGCTTTGCGGACATTTCGGCTAAATATTTATAATATAAACAATACTTAGAATATAAAATATGCTTATTTTTCAGGGGAATATGGGATCGCCTTCATGTTAGATTTATTACAAAAACTTAGCGGTTTAGGGTGCCAAACTGTGCGTAAGTTTTGTACACCTAAACTTAAAAATGGTGTACTTTTTCTATTTGTAGGCATCTTAGCAATAACCATCAATGTTACGTCTACGGTTAATGCTGAAGAGTCAGCACAAATTGAACTAAATGATGTTGAAATTCCTGCTTTAATAGACACCGTATCTAGAATAACTGGTAAGAATTTTGTAGTTGATCCTCGCGTGAAAGGGCGAGTTACGGTCATTACCGGTGGTGAAGTCGATCCAGATGAGCTTTACGAATTATTTTTATCTATATTGCAAGTACACGGATTTTCGGCAGTGCCTGCGGGTGAAAATAGTAACCTGATTAAAGTTGTCCCTTCAAATCAAGCAAAACAACAACCAGTCCCTGTTATTGGTGAAAAAGAAGAAAAGAGCGTTAAGAAAAGTACTCGTAAGTCTGATGAATTAATCACTCGTGTGGTTCGTGTTGAGCATGTGCCTGCAGCGATGCTGGTTCCTATCTTACGCCCTTTAGTGCCAAGTACAGGCCAACTGCAGGCATATGGTCCTAGTAACACAATTTTGATATCAGATCGTGCGGCGAATATCGATCGTTTAATAAAAGTCATCAAACGAATGGATCGTGCCGATGATGAGGAGCTTGAAGTCGTTCCTTTAAAATATGCATCTGCAAAAGATCTTGCAGCCACCATACAAAAGCTTCAACAATCGGCTGTTAAAGGTGCTCCATCAAAAAATAAAATTTCAGCGGATGAAAGAACTAATAGTTTGCTGTTGAGTGGAGATAAATCATCACGCCAGCAAGTACGTAAAATAATTGCAAAGCTGGATACGGCTCAACCGTTAGAAGAAAGAACGCGAGTTATCTATTTACGTTATGCAAAAGCGGAAGAGTTGGCTAAAGTATTAACTGGTTTTTCAAAATTACAAAAATCGACCAAAGCTACAACAAAAGGTGCGGCAGGAACGCAAAAAGCTGAAATTGATATTCAAGCGGATGAAGCTTCTAACTCATTAATTATTACAGCAGAACCTGATGTTCAAAAGAACTTAGCCAATGTAATTAAACGCTTAGATGTGAGGCGTGCCCAAGTGTTAGTTGAAGCAGTAATTGCTGAAGTTACCTCTGATCTTTCCAAAACCTTAGGTTCTAGTCTTGGCTTTAGTAGTTCAGAAGGCTTGCTGGGTGGTGCTGGTACGGTAGCAGGAGTGGGCGCATTACTGAATGTATTAGGTGGTGGAGAGAATGCTCTTGCAGGCGTAGCTCCTCCAAGTGGCGGCGGTCGTTTAGGCTTGGTTGATAATATCGGCAATAACAGATTTGGGTTACTCATCGATGCTTTATCTGGAGATAGTGCTAATAATATTCTATCAACTCCTACTGTATTGGCTTTAGATAATGAAGAAGCTAGCATAGTTATTGGTCAGAATGTTCCTTTTGTTACAGGCTCAACCACATCTAATGCAAACGGAACAACTAATCCATTTCAAACCATTGAAAGACAAGACGTTGGTATCACTTTAAAAATCAAGCCTCAAATAAACGAAGGAAATAGCATTCGTTTAGATGTTGAACAAGAGGTATCAAGCATTGCGGCTAGTGCAAGTTCTGCTAGTGATATTATTACCAATAAACGCTCTATAACTACCAGTGCAATGATTGAAGATGGTCAAGTATTGGTTTTAGGTGGATTGATGGAAGATACTTTCACAGATCAGATCACAAAAACCCCAGTTTTAGGTGATGTACCTGTTTTAGGTAAATTATTCCGTAGTTCTACTACTAGAAAAAGTAAGCAAAATTTGATGGTGTTTATCCATCCGGTAATTATGCGTGATGTTTTAACAGGTGATGAATATACACGTCAAAAGTACAATAAATTAAAACATGTACAGTCAGCTTCGAATGTTACTAGACGAGGGATTCTAGCGGATAAGGCTGCAACTTTTCCAAGTAACTTAAAAAATAGTCTAACGAAAAATTTAACAGCTGAGCAAAAAAAGCAAATAATTATTCGTCAGCAACAGCAACGCGAGTTGGAATATAACAATCGTATTCGACAAGCAAAAATGGAACAACAAAGAAGAGCGGCACAAATTCAGGCCAGAAGAAATGGCACGTCAGTTCCAGCTAACAACCCTAAAGTTCAAGCTATTCAAAGGCAGATGCCTGCTCGTTTGAAAAATGTGATTCCTAAAAAACGTAAAGATCTTTTT
>CALJIH010000246.1 GCA_937974135.1 uncultured Cocleimonas sp.
TTTTAAACCACAATAAATAATTTTAATAAAAACTATAATAATATCAAATTTATGATCTATCATTATTGTAATGCAAACAAATACTCAACTTTTCTTAGCTTTAAGCGTTTTTTGTTTAAGCTCAAATATCCTAATAGTGGATGCTTTACCTGCTAAATTTTTGGTGCCTGAAAATACCCTCAGCATTACCGAAATAAAAGCGTCAAAAAGTAAACTGAACAAAAAAATAAAGTCTACGCAACGCGTTATTAATATTAGTCATTCACCTATCGGTTTGGGGTTTGTTTCATCAACATTTGGGATGCGCAAAGATCCTATTGATGGTGTGAATAGAATGCATAATGGTATTGATATTGCTGCTCAAAGAGGCTCACTTGTAAAACCCATTGGTTCAGGTGAAGTAATATTTTCTGGTTATAAATCTGGGTTTGGTAATTTAATCGAAATCAGACACAGTAAAACAGTCGTTTCTCGTTATGCGCATTTAAAGCGTTTCTTGGTAGATGTTGGTGAACGAGTGAAAATAAGTGACACTATTGGCTTAGTGGGTAATACAGGGCGTTCGACCGGACCTCATTTGCATTTAGAGGTGTTATTAAATGACCAACATGTAGATCCAAAAGTTTTTTTGGCTAACAAGTTTTATTCACGCTCTAAATATTACGCGAAGGTCCATGAAGAATATGAGAATGAAAAGTTTGCCAATCAGTTTGAAGGTATTGTAACCACTAAAACAAACGTTATTTCTAAAGAATCTTTTTATGTTTCAGCAGATGGTTTAGATGTTCTTACAAATGTCACCCAATTAGAATATAAAGATTATGTTGAATCGTTAAGTGGCATGTATGGTTTATCTGCCCCAAATGCTTATCAATAATCCAAACTAATAAAACCTTATTTAATAGCATTAATAAAGCGATTGATGTAATCTGCGCGGCTTCTCTTATTGAACGCTTTACATTTGCGTGAACAGATTATCATGAGTTTTGAATCACTTGGCTTATCCGCTGACATACTTAAAGCATTGAATAAAAAAGGGTACTCCAAGCCATCGCCTATTCAAGCACAAGCAATACCAGCCATACTTAAAGGTCGTGATGTTATGGCTGCGGCACAAACGGGTACGGGTAAGACTGCCGGTTTCACCTTGCCAATTTTGGATATCCTTGCAAAGGGTAAACAGCCGAGTACAAAACAAGCACGAACACTAATCATTACACCTACACGCGAGTTAGCAGCACAGATTCTTGAGAGTGTTGAAACTTATGGTAAGTTTTTAAATTTATCTTCAACAGTGGTTTTCGGTGGTGTAAAAATAAACCCTCAAATTAAACGATTACAAAAGGGGGTCGATATCTTAGTCGCTACTCCTGGACGTTTATTGGATCTTCATCATCAGGGCGAAGTGCGATTTGATGAACTTGAAGTATTAGTGTTAGATGAAGCCGATCGTATGTTGGATATGGGTTTTATCCATGACATTCGTAAGATTCTTTCTTATTTGCCAAGCCAACGACAAAACCTATTGTTCTCAGCGACGTTTTCAAACGAGATTCGTAAACTTGCTAAAACCATGGTTAACGATCCTGTAGAAATCTCTGTAACACCCAGAAACACAACGGCTGATACGGTTAAACAATGGATAGTACCGGTCGATAAAAAACGCAAAGCAGATTTATTAGCAGCACTGACACATAAGCATGATTGGGAGCAAGTACTGGTATTTTCTCGTACTAAACATGGTGCAGATCGGCTAGTAAAACAATTAGATAAAAAGCAGATAACAGCTGTCGCTATACATGGAAATAAGAGTCAGAATGCTAGAACACGTGCACTAGCTTCGTTTAAAAAAAATGGAGTAAGAGTTTTAGTCGCAACTGATATCGCGGCACGTGGTTTAGATATCAATCAATTACCGCAAGTCGTTAATTTTGATTTACCCAATGTACCTGAAGATTACGTACATCGTATTGGTCGTACAGGTCGTGCAGGTAAAGCAGGACAAGCAATATCACTAGTCAGTGCAGATGAGATTAAACAGCTACGAGATATCGAACGTTTAATAGGTAAAGTTTTAGAACGTAGATTAGAAGATGATTTCGAACCTGATCATGATGTGCCTGCATCAAACTTAAATCTAGATGTAAAAAAATCTAGTCGATCTAAAACGACTAGTTTTAAGAAAAAAAGTTCGGGTAACCGTAAACCGACTTCAAAAACTAATTTTAGAAATCGAAATAAGAATAAAAACAAAAAACCTAATAAGTCAGTTAACAGACCGAATAAGAAAAAATAAATATATTCTGACTATTTACGCAAACCATCCAAAAGTAGGGAGATGTCTTTTATTTATTCATCTTCATGAATATTAATTGAGGCCATCATCAAGAGAATGGTTATAAATAGACCCGCTGCACTCAATGCAAATAAGTTGTACTCTGGCATTTGCAAATGTACGTATAAAGCACCATATAAACTAGCAATGATTAATAAAATATAGAATGCTTTAAAAAAGCTTTTTAAAGCTGACATCATATAGATAACAATTAACACAATGCTAGTCCCTGCTGCTATTTGGTAAGCTTGCTCAAAACTGGTTAAATCTTTAATGGTTAGTAGAATGATGGGGATTGATAAGACTGAAAGCGATATAACTAAATAGTGTAAAAACTTAGGTTTTGAATGGCTGTTGCGTTTGAATTCAAAGATAAGAATAGATAAAAATATTACCCCAAGTATGGGTATTAAATATGGCAAGATTGCTTGTATTTTGCTTAATTTACTATCTTTAGTTTGTGAATGTTCATTAAAATTTACTCCTGCTAATACGCTAAAAAAATCAACGTCTATTGCGGTAAAGTCATCTTTTTCGATTAACCATTCTTGAGGATAATTACGAACTAAGTTTGAAATGCGCCAAATAGCTTCAAAGCTATCATTGGTACGCACTGTTGAAGTTGCGGCTAAATTCCCTTGAACCTCTAATGTTGGGGATTCACTTTTTATTGAAGCGGTGGTTGATTCGCCCATCGGTGCGAAGCTTAAGTTATGATTTCCTCTAATATTTAGCAGAATTCTAAATTGAGGTAATTCAGCATCATTTGCAACATCCTCCAAATTAGCATGGAAGCCGCTTTTCATTATATGATTTAAATTTGTGCCTGGTTTAAATGCAGCACTACTACCTTCCCAACGTAAAGGGCTACTCACTTTAGTAGATATGTTGTTGCTCACACCCATTGCTAAGAATGCTTTATCCCACTCAATGCTGTTAAAGGCACTGGGTTTAGGAAGATTCTCAAGATTAAAATTACCACTGAGTTCGATATCACCTTCAAAAACAGTCGTTTCAATGTTGTCTTTTGTTAGTATTTTATCTTTTATATTTGCGTTAATTCTTAGATTTTCTGGCAATAAAATGAGCGTTTTATTATTAAAGATATCTTTACTTATTGAACTCGTAATACCTTTGCTGTCGGTTTGCGATTCAATTTTACTGATTCTTTCTACGTAAGGTATGGATAAGATGGGCCCTGCGATTTTTTGTTCATTTCCCCATTGTTTGCTTAACTCATTGGTCATGTTTTGTTGTTGTTTAAAATGATCAACGAAAGCTTCTTCCATCATTAAAACGGGTAAATACAAAAGAGCTAGCAATACCAATAGGGCGAAGACACGAAAAACCATGGAATGCATAAAGCGCTTTTCTTGATAGCTATCACCGTAATATTTATTGGTTTTCAATTCTGCTGAATTTGAATCACTGACATGCATGGTTTTATCCCCTTAGTGGCTGTAGAATACCTGATTGGAGAGCTTATTTGTAGAACCTAAGTATCCAAAATATAAATGTATAGTTTATGAGTATTAATCCCAATGAAAGTATTAGGAATAGAGTCGTCCTGTGACGAAACTGGTGTTGCAATTTATGATACGGAAAAAGGTTTATTGTCAGATCAACTTTATTCGCAAATAGCTTTACATGCTGAGTACGGTGGTGTGGTTCCGGAGTTAGCATCACGCGATCATATTCGTAAAACTACACCACTAATCAAAGAAGCATTATCTGAAGCAAATCTACAAATGAGTGACCTAGATGGAGTCGCATATACCAGAGGCCCTGGCTTAATTGGTGCGTTGATGGTTGGTGCCTCAATAGGAAGAACACTTGCTTGGGGTTTAGATATTCCAGCAGTAGGTGTTCATCACATGGAAGGACATTTACTTGCGCCAATGCTGGAAGATGTTGCCAAAGGTCAAGCACAGTCGATTGATTTTCCCTTTGTTGCCTTGTTAGTATCTGGTGGGCACACCATGTTAGTACATGTTAAAGCAATCGGGGATTATGCAATCATGGGTGAATCTTTGGATGATGCTGTCGGTGAAGCCTTTGACAAAACCGCGAAAATGCTTGGTTTGGGCTATCCAGGTGGGCCAATATTAGCCGCACTAGCAGAAAAAGGCATTTCAGGAGTCTATGATTTTCCACGACCTATGATCCGTCAAGGCGGCTTAGATTTCAGCTTTAGTGGCCTAAAAACACATTCATTAACGACTTGGCAAAACTCAGACAAAACGGATCAAGATAAAGCAAATATTGCACACGCATTTCAAGAAGCGGTCGTCGATACACTCTCTATAAAATGCAAACGCGCATTGAAGTCAATAGAGGCTGAACGTTTAGTCATTGCTGGTGGTGTGGGTGCCAATAAACGTTTACGAGAAAAGCTCAATGAATTAAAGGCTGAGGTGTTTTTTCCTCCGATGCAATTTTGTACTGACAATGGAGCAATGATTGCTTATGCAGGCGCGATACGTTTAAAAGCGGGATATCGAGAAGAAGCGATTATTCAACCTAAACCCAGATGGTCTCTAGAAGATTTACCCACTCTGTAAATTAATTTTTAAAGCATTTTAATGATACATCTTCTTAGCCTTAACATGTAAATATTAAGGTCATGAGTGAGATCACAAAAATCAGTATATTTAAAAGTGCCTAAAAGTAGGGGGGTGTCTTTTCAACGCTTTATAATGGCTTTCCCGTGCCAGCATCCACAGCATGCAACATCATCCCATCGGGGTCGTTCATATCCGCATTCGGGATCCATTTAGACATACATTTTCTATCTTTGGTACAAGGATCCGTTAGACTTTTCAGGAAGCTAACTAAATACTTAACATCATCTTTTGTTGCATGAGATTTAACTTGAATATGGACACCATGTTTAACGGCTTCTAAGGTGTTATTTTTGACATCATCTAGTTTAATATTCTTTTGTGTCAATTGACTCTGGTCATAGTTTTCTGCAGATTTATTAGGTGACAGCATATGCTCTGTTACTGCCTCTAAAGAAGTATACGCTCCTGAATGCCCCCAAGGTCCTGTCATTTCCACGTTTAGTAGGCTTGGGGTTCTAAATTTAAATCTGTCTTTAGGGTTTTTTGTGGTCAGCTCTTTACCATAGTCATTACTGCCTGTTTTACCGCTATTTTTACCTAAACCAATTTGTGGCATAGCAACGTTATACATTTTTTCATTTGTGAAAAAGTCACCACTGTGGCAATTAGCACAGCCTGCACCGCCATTGTTTTGAGAAGTAAAAAATAATTTTGCCCCTTTTTTTGCGTCTTTTGATATGGCGTTTTTGTCACCTTGAATATAATCCTTCCACGGGTTATCAATGAGTACTTGGGTTTTCTCGTAGGCAGCAATCGCTTCAGAGTAATTTTGTTCAGTTATTAATTCTTCAGCAGTAGCAGTAGGATCATTAAACCCTTTTCTAAACTCTTCAAGCCAGTTTTCCTGCAATCTTTTTGCTAATGCACGTCGTAAAGTCTGATTTAATGATGCGCTTAAGTATTCACCGCGCATCTCTTCTGCAGATGTAATAGGAAACCGTGCTTGAGCTTGAACTAAGCTATCACCTGCTAACAGATCAGATTTAGGAAATTGCATGTCAGGCGTCGTAATTTCATTATTTTCTAAGCGTTGAATACGTCCATCATGAAATAAATGTTTCTTCCAAAATGCGATATTAAACGTGGTTGGAGCATTTCTCGGAACTTGTGTATGTTTGAAATCTGTCGTTTGTCTATTAGCACCTAGCGCGTTAGGTTTGTCAGCTGCCACTCCAATTGATAACGATAAGTTATCGCCACCTCCAAGCATAGGGTGATGACAGGATGCACACGCGGTGTTTTTATCGCCACCCAATGATTTTGAATAAAATAGCTTCATTCCTAACTGTGCAATCGGACTATTTATATCAGGTATAGGAGTAGCAGGTGTGGGTCGTCCTGTAAGCTTGTGGCGTTTTATCAAATCAGATAATTCTAGATCTATCGCAGAAGTATTTTCTGCCACAGAATTATTGTGAGTACCTTGAGCATACCCATAATTAAAAATAATTGTGTTCGCTAGCAATATGCTAGTTAAGAGGCCCAGTAAATTTTTCATAGTTATTTTGTTTTATTGAAAAAAATAAGTTGTCATTTAGAACAGTAAAGTTAAAGCATAATTAAGGTCGTTGTCGTTAAAAGTAGGAATAACTAGCGAATTTCTCTGATTATTGGTAATTTTGCTGTTAGAAGCTAGGATCAGTCGTTTCTCACTCATCCATTTTCGTTCCCAATGTTGCATAAATTTCTTTGCTGCTATTTTGCTCCCCATTTTTTTAAATTGACGATATGAATAAGGTGAATTATTCGCCATATTCTTTTTAATCGTTTTAGAAAGTTCCTTTTTACCTTTTGTGGCAGCGATTATATTTTTGATTCCATTAGCGCCTTGCTGATGGATCAAGTACTTTTGATAACCTTGTAGATTTGTTAGCCCATCTTTCTTTAGGCGTTTTTCATTTAAAGCGAGTAGCTTTTTACTCAGCTTTAACGATTTGTTGTAATCCAATCTATCTTTTCTACATTGTAAAGATTTACAACCAACATCTCGAAGAGCCTGAACGGTTAGTTGGTGGTGACCACAAGGCCCTAATGTGAAATTACAGTTTCTAGCTTTATTACGTGGTCGATAAAGTAATTTGCCCTGTTTAGATTCAATAGAATATACAGTTTGCCAATATCCTACTTGATTTACATCTTTCGAAGATTTATCTCCTGTGGCGATTCTGTTATTTTGCTTCTTCCTTTCTTTAGTCGGACGGGTTTCAAGATTATTTACGATGATTTGTAATTCTTTTAACTCATTAGTGATATCAATATTTTCTTTCTTTGATGCAATTTGCTTATTACCCCTCGTTTTATCTATTTGAGTTTTCTTGATTACTTTTTCTTTTAAACGCACCTTGCTAGTTTGAGGAGCATTAAGGGGATGCATTTTCTGATCAGGAGTAGTTTTGTTTAACTCTACAATATCTTCTTTAGTGGCAACTCGAGCTAAAAAATTAGTGTCAGTGATCATTTCTGTTACAACGGTCTTATCTTTAGCTTTAGTATTTTCAATGTGCTTACTATTTTTTTGGTATTGCATTCGCACAAAACGTTGATTTTGTGAGTGTGTTGATTGTAACTTTTGTTCCTTTTGTATTGTATTGACAATGTTTTCTGGCTGCTGATAAGTAAGGACAGAAATGCTCATACCTAATGCAAACATAACAGGCATATACAGTACTAAAAATAACGAGAAATTTAACGGTTTCACTGAAGTTTAATTACAAGCAAGCTAAAAATTACAGTTTAATAATTAAGCTTGATTTGAGCTTTGCCACTAATAATAAAACTTCATCCGTTTAGACGTACTTCGACTAAAAACTACCGTTCATTCTCGATGCTATAATTTATACAGTGAGTAACTAGTTATTTGGTCGCAATACTTTTAGGAATTTGCGGATACGTTCTTGTTTATGTAACAATTAAAATTCTTTATTAACTACTTATAGGAGACTTAAAATGGGTGAATTTGTTCTAGGAATGTTAGTAGCATGGCTTTTAGAGTGGATCTTTTTCACTTTTTGGGTGAAGAGAGGTACTGAACAGGATTGTTTATCTTTGCAATCTGAACTAGATTTAAAAAACAAACAGATACGCTCATTGCAGTCTCAATTATCATCTATTTCTGAAAGTAGTTCTAAAAACACAAGTAAGACTAATCCTCAGTCTTCTGACTCCTCAAAGCCTTTATCTAAATCTTCAACGACTAAAGCTAAAACTACAGTTGCAAAAAGAACTATTAATAAAACAAAAAAAACTACCTCAAAATCTCAGCCAAAGACGTCTACTTCTGCAAAGAAATCTAAAACTCAAACACGCAAAGCTAATGCCAAAGGGGATGACTTTACTAAGATAAGTGGCATAGGCCCAAGTATGTCAGCTACCTTAAAAACATTGGGAATTGACACATTTAAGAAGCTTGCTGCCACAGATGACGATGTTTTACGTGATTTATTAGAAAAATCTGGTGCAAGAATGAACAATAATAAGGATGTTATGGACTCTTGGAATGAACAGGCAACGTTGGCAGCTAAGGGTGATTTTGAAACATTGAAGCGGATGCAAATAACGTTAAAAAAATAAAAATTCACAGTTATGACTCATTAATTACATAACAAATAATACTTTGGCATGTTTTGGAGAGTGAATAATTCTCCATAAAGTTATCTCGTACCTAAATCTAAAGTTTAATTATTAAAAAATAGGGGTAGTATCTTTTTTCTACTATATTTATTAAAGCAAATCTTTAAATCTAATCATGAGAGAGAAACCATGTATAAAAAAATACTATTTTCCGCTTTAGTCACCCTTGGATTAAGCGCAAATGCATTAGCTACTAAATGGGATATGCCCACGCCATACGGTGATGGTAATCATCCAACAAAAGTCGCGATTGCTTTCGCAAAAGAAATTTCAGAAAAAGCTGGTGATAAACTGAATATAACAGTGCATTCTGGGGGCTCTTTAATCAAGCATCCTGAAATTCATCGCGCAGTAAAGACTCGTCAAGTTCAAATTGGTGAAGTATTCATTGGTAGGCTAGGAAACAACGATCCTGTTTTTAAACTTGATAATATACCTTTTTTAGCGACTGATTTTGATTCAGCACAAAATCTTTATAAAGCATCTAGAGAAGCAATCTCTAATACATTAGATAAAGATGGATTAACTTTGCTATATACTGTTCCATGGCCTGCGCAAGATTTATATTCAAACAAAGAAGTAAATAGCTTGGCTGATTTGAAGGGTTTAAAAATGCGTGCATATAGTCCATCAACATCGCGTTTGGCAGATCTAATGGGTTCTACTCCAGTAAACGTTCCATACGGTGATATTGCTCAAGCGTTTACCACTAGTGTCATCGATGGAATGATTACCTCACCTAGTACTG